>JAILFF010000191.1 GCA_024697705.1 Ruminococcus sp. | reverse complement strand
CGCGGTGTTGCAAAAATAATTACATAGCTATAAACGCCAAGTGAGGGCAAACCAAAAGTCATAGGAAGGTTTTTCCCGAGAGAAAAGAACCAAAAGTCTTAGGAAGGGGGTGTGGGGGAGAACCCTTCTTCAGAAGGGTTTCCCCCACAAAGCCTACGACAGTAGAAAACAACGCGGAGAAAGAAAGTCGTACAGTCAAAAAAAAATCGGCAATTTAGAGAAAGCCCACAAAAAGGCTCAAACATCTAATTTGGCAAATTTGTTCAAGAACAAGAGAATTGCCGATTTTCACGAAACGAAAGCGCGTGACTCTGAACTTTTCTGACGGAGGGGAAATCTTATTTGCGAAAATCGCTTCGCTCTTTCGCAAATATAAAATCGGCAATTCACTTGTTCCCGCTCACTCTTGCAGAATTTTTTGCTTCTGCCTTTTTGTGGGCTTCTTTAAGAATTGCCGATTTTATTTTTTTATACGTTCTGATTTCTTTCTCCGAATTGTTTGCTGCCGTCGTCAGCTTTTGTGGGGGAAGACCCTTTGCACGAACAAGTTCGTGCAAGAAGAAGGGTTCTCCCCCACACCCCCTTCCTAAGACTTTTGGTTTGCCTTCACTTTTGTTTTTTTGCTAACTCCTTGACTACTTCGCCCGCTATAATAAGCCCCATCACCGACGGTACAAACGATACCGACCCCGGCACCGCTTTTCCCGACTCCGCGTCGGTAACGCCCGTCTTGATCGGCTGCTCCTCCGAATAGACGACCTTAACGCCCGATATCCCACGCAGCTTAAGCTCACGACGCATGACCCGCGCCAACGGACAGCCGCTCGTCTTAGCAATGTCTGCCACGCGAAACGCCGTCGGGTCGAGCTTGTTGCCAGCACCCATCGCCGAGATGACGGGCACTCCCGCCGCCTTCGCTTTCTCGATTATGGCGAGCTTTCCCGAAACGGTGTCTATCGCGTCAACCACGTAATCAAAGCGTGAAAAGTCGAAGCTGTCCGAATTTTCGGGCAGAAAGAAACACCTGTGCCGCACGACCTCCGTCACGGGACTGATGTCCGCAACACGCTCCGCCGCCGCATCGACCTTGTACTTCCCTACCGTCGAGCCGACCGCGATTATCTGCCTGTTGATGTTCGATTCGGCTACCACGTCGCTGTCGATAAGCTCCAAAGCGCCGATTCCGCACCGCGCAAGCCCCTCGACCACATAGCCGCCAACGCCGCCTACGCCGAACACCGCGACCCGCTTTTCCGCAAGCTTTTCAAGAGCCTCCGAACCGAGCAGCAGCTCCGTGCGTGAGAAACGTTCTCTGTACAAATTTTCGGACATATCAGCAGATTCTCGGAAGCAGCTCGCCCTTCGGCTGAGGGAGAAGCGTCTGCGTGCCTATCTCGGTCTCCATGACTACCTTGCCCGCGTTCTCGGCGGTGACGGTGCCGATTATCGCCGCATTCGCCGAATACTTGCCCTCACGGAGCTTCGCCACGAGCGCTTCCGCTTTGTCGGCGGGCGCGAAGATAACAAGCCTTCCCTCGCACGCGAGATAAAGCGGCTCTAAGCCCAGCATACCGCAAACGCCCTTAACGCGCTCGTCAACGGGGATATCCTCGCGCTTGATGCGGATTCCGATGTTGCTCTGACCCGCTATCTCGTAAAGCACGGTGCCCACTCCGCCCCTTGTCGCGTCGCGGATAACGTGGATATCGTCCGTGACCTCGTACATACTCTCGACCGTGTGCCACAGCGGAGCGCAGTCGGTGTCAACGTCGGACTCGATGCCGTATTCGCCGCGTGCAAGCAGAATGGTACAGCCGTGTCTGCCGACGTCGCCCGTTACGATAACAGCGTCGCCCGGCTTTGCAAGACTTCCCGAGGTGTGGGCTTTCTCCATTATCCTGCCGACGCCCGTAGTCGTGATGAACACGCCGTCGCACTGACCCTTGCCCGCGACCTTCGTATCGCCCGCGACGATCTTCACGCCGACCTCAGCGGCTGTCTTTTCCATAGCGGCGGCGATCTCTTCGAGCTTATCGAGCGGAAAGCCCTCCTCGATGACGAAAGCGCAGGTCATGTAAAGCGGCTTCGCGCCCATGCACGAAAGGTCGTTGACCGTACCGCAGATAGACAGCTTGCCGATATTTCCGCCGTTAAATTCCCACGGCGAAACTATGAATCCGTCGGTAGTCATGGCAAGTTTTCCGTCAACGGCGGGAAGAACGGCGGCATCGTCGGCGGTGAATTCGGGGCTGTCAAAATGCGCCTTGAACACCTTTTCAATCAGCTCGCTCGTCTGCTTTCCGCCCGCTCCGTGCGCCAAATTTACTGTATTATTGCTCATTATAAAATCCTCCAATAGATCTAAGTTAATAGTTAACAGATAATAGATAACAGATATTCTACTTCGAACGATTTCCTTTTACCGTATTAATAGTTGCTGTAAGTATTCGTATAAGTTCAAGGCAATCATTGTGAAGTTCATCATACTGCTGATAAGATATATAATCAGTTTCCTTGAGCAGGTCAAGCCAGTAATCGGTCTCCGCAGCTTCCTTAAGCGCTATGCTCATTTTGCTAATAAAATCCGGTTTGCTCTGAGCGTATATTCCCTCAGTGATATTTGCTCCAATGCTCGTTCCGCTCCTCAAAATCTGTTTTGACATTACATATTCCCTGTTATTTGCCAGGAAAGAATAAAGTCTGATTATCTTGATCGCGTATTTTTTGCTTTTAGCCAAAGCTATACTGTTATAACTAATGATATCTCACCGCCAAATAAATATCTATTATCTTTTATCTGTTATCTATTCACTGTACTGATAGTACGCCGCACAAGCGCCCTCGTCGGAGACCATGCACGCGCCCACGGGGTGCAGCGGGGTGCATACCTTGCCGAAGACCTTGCAGTCCGAAGGCTTGCATTTGCCCTGCAAAACGTCTCCGCAGCGGCAGGCGGGGTTCGGTCTGCCCTTGATCTCGGGCATATTGAATTTCAGCCGTGCGTCGTAGTCGGCGTATTCGGCGCGGAGCTTCATGCCCGACATGGGAATATTGCCAAGACCGCGCCACTCGCTGTCGCAAGGCTCCATAACGCGGTTCATAAGCGCAATAGCCTGCGGATTGCCCTCGTCCTTGACGACGCGGGTGTAGCAGTTGCGGAAAAACGGCTCGTCCTTTTGCAGAAGATTTATCGTCACCGCCATTGCCGTTATAAGCTCGCTTGCCGTAAATCCCGCGACAACGCCCGAAACGCCCTTTTCCTCGCAGAGCTTCTTGCAAGCCGCGTTGCCCGTTATCGCGTTCACATGACCCGGGTAGAGAAAAGCGTCGGCGCTGCCCACAAGCGCATTGTAGGCGTTCGGCATGGTCTTGTTGGCGGTCAGCAGCGAGAAGTTCTTTAGCCCCGCCGCCTTTGCCTGTTCAGCCGCGAGACAAGCCGAAGGAGTTGTGGTCTCAAAGCCGACGGCTAAGAACACATACTGCCTGTCGGGGTCTGCCTTTGCCAGTTCAACCGCGTCGAGGGGGGAATATACCGGGCGGACTTCGGCTCCCTCAGACCTTGCCCCCGCCAAGCTCATTTCGGTACCGGGAACGCGGATAAGGTCGCCGAAGGTACAGACTACACAGCCCTTTTCGAGCGCCAGCCAGCAGGCTTCGTCGATAAATCCCACCGCCGTAACGCAGACGGGGCAGCCGGGACCCGAGATAAGCTCAACGCTTTCGGGCAGCAGCTTGCGCAGTCCGATGCGGAAAATCTCGTGCGTGTGAGTGCCGCAGACCTCCATGATGCGAAGCGGTCTGCCGCTGTAACCTGTGATAATTTCTCTTGCTTTCCGTATGCTCTCGTTCATGATAAATTCTCCATCAGTTCGGCGGCTTCGTCGTCCTCGTCCTGCGTTATCTTTGCAATAGCCACGCCCGCGTGTACCATTACGAAATCTCCCGGCTCCAGATCGTCCAGAATACCCGCGCTGACCTCTCTCTTAGCCCCGCCCGCGTCGATAAGCGCGGTGCCGTCCTTAACATTCACAACTTTTGCTGATAAACCTACACACATAATTCATACCTCCAAATATTAAAAGATAAAAGATATAAGATAAAAGATATAAGATAATTATTTCAAGACAATTGTTCGGATCGCGAAGTACAATTTTGCCGGAGGCAAAACCTATCTTTTATCTCTTATCTTTTATCTTAATTCATCGCTCCGTAAGCCGCCTGACCTACGCAGATGCCGCCGTCGTTCGGGGGGATAAGGCTGTGCAGAAGCACATTGAATCCCGCACGGGTCAGCATTTCGTGGGTGAGCTTCACAAACAGGCGGTTCTGGAAAACGCCGCCGCTCAATGCTACATCGTTGATACCGCGCTTTTCGCGCAGCTCCAT
>JAILFF010000120.1 GCA_024697705.1 Ruminococcus sp. | reverse complement strand
GCACTCGCCGCAACATCAAACCTCAGATCAACCACATTCCCGAAAGCCGCTCCTCCGCCCGAAAGAGCAAACACAGCCGCAGCCAACCCGCAGATAATTCGTTTTTTCATCATAGTATCAGTCCTTTCATATCCCGTATATATTGTCGGTATATATTTTAATTACCGACTAATAATATTATATACCTTTTGATGATATATTTCAATTGACATATATACTGAAATTTTCTATAATTTTTTGTATCAGTATTATTATGACATATTACGAAAGGAGATAATTTTATGAAAAATGAACATTGCTTTGCTTATTTCAATGAGGAAAGATTTGCCAAGCGGCTTACCGAGCTGCGGCAGCAAAAGGGCGTTTCTGCCCGTGACATGAGCTTGACCCTCGGACAGAGCGAGGGATACATCAATAAAATAGAAAACGGATACACGCTTCCCTCGATGTCGGGCTTCTTCTACATCTGCGAATACCTCAGCGTGACCCCGTCGGACTTTTTCAGCTACGGCAAGACCGACCCGCAAATATCCGAAGCGCTCGTTACAGCGCTTGAAAAGCTCTCCCCGCACCAGTCGGAACACATTTTGGCGGTCATAAACGATATATTAAGCTGACAGCGCATTTCGGTAAACGAAACTCGCTGTTTTTTTATGCAAAAAAGCCGCCCCCGCGAACGGGAACGGCTCCTTATAAGCAATGTAAAGTTAAGCCAAAAATTACTTGAGCTCAACAGTAGCGCCGGCAGCTTCGAGCTGGGTCTTGAGTTCCTCAGCCTCAGCCTTGGAAACGCCTTCCTTGATAGCCTTGGGAGCTTCCTCAACGAGAGCCTTAGCCTCCTTGAGTCCGAGACCGGTGATGGTCTTAACAGCCTTGATAACGTCCATCTTCTTGTCGTTGAAGCTGGCAAGAACTACGTCGAACTCGGTCTTCTCCTCAGCAGCGGGAGCAGCAGCACCGGCTGCGGGACCTGCAGCGATAGCAGCAGTAACGCCGAACTCTTCCTGAATAGCGTCAACAAGCTCGGAAAGCTCGAGAACGGACATATTCTTAACTTCTTCAATGATAGCAGTGATCTTTTCAGATGCCATGATAATTAACTCCTTTATAATTTATTCGTCCTTTTCGGACGTGATCTACGCCGCGCACGTTACGCGGCATACACGGCGCAAATTAAGCAGCGCCTTCCTCTGCCTTCTTGTCCGCAACTGCCTTGATGGTAGCAGCGAGCTTGGTGAGAGGTCCCTGGAGAGAGCCGACCAACTGTGCGAGCAGGGTCTCCTTGCCGGGGATCTTGGAAAGAGCGGTAACGCCTGCCTGATCGTAAACGGTCGTGCCGATGAAACCTG
The DNA here is from genome assembly GCA_024697705.1 of Ruminococcus sp. Lineage (GTDB taxonomy): Bacteria > Bacillota > Clostridia > Oscillospirales > Ruminococcaceae > YE71. The sequence continues at coordinate 3,338 of JAILFF010000120.1, read as the reverse complement.
CCTTGAGATTGAACTTGTCGTCGCCCATCTTCTCAGCGTACTTGCCGAGAAGTCTTGCAGGAGCAGTCTCGTCGTCAGCGGAAACCGCGATAGCGGTAGCGCCGTTCAGTACGTCGTCAAGACCCTCGATGCCCAGTTCCTTGAATGCAAGGCGGAGCATGGTGTTCTTTTCTACAAAGTACTTAACGTTGTTCTCACGCATTTCCTTACGGAGCTTGGTGTCCTCCTCAACAGTGATACCCTCGTAATCAACGAGAGCGCCCGACTTGGAGTTCTTCAGCAGCTCAACGAGCTGTGCGACCTTTTCCTTCTTGGTAGCTAAAACCTTTTCACTTGCCATTTGTATTTCACCTCACAGAAAATAAAAATAGCAAACGCAATAAAGAAATCCCATGCCGAAATAAAGACGACAGGGGACAAGTAAGCTAATATCAAAATATTATGCTTTGAATCCTCGGTCGGGCTTATTGTGCGAACTTGTTCGTACCGCCGACTGTCTTTAGATCACGAATGCTTAAATATTATACCATATCGCGTCGGTTTTGTCAATAACCCCGACGACTGATTTTGTAAATTTTCAATGAACGAATAGATCGCCGCCGCCGCGCATAATATGGTACGGGGGGCGGTGTCATGCTTCGGTTCAGGCTCGGCGGCGTGAGTATCCGCATATACTTCGGATTTTTCGCCATGCTGACGTTTTATTTCTATCTGTACGGCAGAGATTCGGGGGCGGTCGGCGCGGCGCTGACCTGCTGCCTGCTCCACGAGACGGGTCATCTTGCCGCCATGCTGCTGCTCGGTTTTCGCCCGAAAGCGGTCTGTTTTTACGCGGGCGGGATAAAGCTCGTCCCGAAAAGCGGCGTTGTCCCGCGCCCGCAGCAAACGGTTATCCTCGCGGCGGGGTGTACGGTGAATTTACTGCTTGCCGCCGTGTCGGGAACTGTCGGTCTGCACGAGCTTATGTGCGTCAGCCTTGCTGTCGGGCTTATTAATCTTCTGCCGCTGAAAGCTCTCGACGGCGGGCGGCTGATGGCGCTCTATCTTCCCGAAAAAGCACGGGTCGTCACAGCCGCCGCGACCGTTCTGCCGCTTTGCGCCGCCGCTTTTGCGGTAAGCCCGCCGTCGGCGCTGTTTCTCGCAGCCTTTGCCGCGGCTGCCGAGCTGCTTATGTGAGCGCTATTTTTTGTATTTCTCCGCGATAAAATGATAAGCCGCCATCGCCCCAATCGAAATGAACATCGTCCCGAGCACCGAGATTATGTACACGGGGCTGTTCTGCTTGGCGAAAAGAAACGGCACGCCCAGCGCTTCAAACAGCACGGCGTAGATTATCCACAGCCGTGAGACGGCGCGGTTATAGCCCTTGACGTCTCCGACTTCGGGAGCATTCACCCCCGCGAAAAAGCCGACGGGCTTTTCGGCTTTGCGGCAGTACACGGCTAACCCGACGAACACGGCCGCGCAGACGCTCCACACGATGAATCCTGCTATCATGGCGTTACCTTTCGTCGGTCACTGTGTGCAGAACGCCCTCGGCGGGTGAAAGCGCGTATTTGCGGTAGAATTCGGGGTAGATCGTCTTTTCGGTGTCGGGCGTTATCCATTCGAGATGCTCTTTGCCGTCGAACTCGGTGAAGCTCGTGCAGACGGGCGAGAAATCCTCGGGGAGCTTCATATAGAAGAAAAAGGAGATCTCGTAGATCAGCCTGCCCATATTGGCGGGGCTGTCGCCGTAAAAATAATTCTCGTGAACGAAACCGAGACGGTCGATCTCCATTTTGATACCCGTTTCCTCGAAGACCTCGCGCTTTATGGCTTCCTCAGCCGTTTCGCCGAACTTCACGCGCCCGCCTACCGAGTAGAGATAATCCGCGTTATCGTTGCCGACCATAAGTATTTTGCCGTCCTTTGCGATCACCGCGCCGACCCTTATGTTTATCAAGCCGTCGCCGCAGGGAACGGTCATGTCTTTATTCTGCGCCGCCATAGCTCACTTACCCAAATGCAGACCCACGATCTTGACCGCCGCGAGGGGAGTGCCCCGATCGTCTGCTACCGACACGTTATAACAGCAGGTTGTGCGTCCGTTTTTGACAAGCTGCGTTTCGGCAATTATCTTTTTCGATTTGGGCGTGCCGATGAACGAGATATCTGACGTTATCGAGACCGTGCCCGACTGCTGCCAGTTAGAAGCCACCGCAAAGGCGAAATCCGCGATCGTGAAATAAACGCCGCCCATCACGCCGCCGACCGCGTTGTAGTGCCGCTCATCGAGGGTCAGGCTGATGCGGGCGTAGCAGTCGTCAACGTCCTCGATGAAGCAGCCTGTGTTGAAGGCGTATTTGTCGTGCGAGAAAAATTCGCGTATTTTTTCCATGTTCTTTTCCAAAATTATCATCCTCCCGGTAATTGTGATTCGCAAAATAATTATATCAAAAAAAGCCGCAGATTTCAAGAGTCTGCGGCAAAAAAACATGGGTTTTGTGCAATTGCTGTTAATGAAATATCTTATATCTTTTATCTTTTTTAGTTTTGTCCGTAATATGCGTTCTTGCCGTGCTTGCGCAGATAGTGCTTATCTAAAAGCTCCTGCTGCATGGGCTTGATGCCGGGATTCAGCATGATGGTGTGGAAATTCATCTGCGCCGCCTCTTCAAGCACTACCGAATTGTGTACCGCCTCGAAGCAGTCCTTGCCCCATGTGAACGGACCGTGGCTGTGAACGAGCACCGCGGGGATCGTCATCGGGTCGATGCCCTCAAACGTCTCGATAATGACGGTTCCTGTCTCCTTCTCGTACTCGCCTGCGATCTCCGCGGGGGTCATCTTGCGGGTGCAGGGTATCTCGCCGTAGAAATAGTCGCCCTGAGTGGTGCCGTAGGGAACGACCCCTCTGCCTGCCTGCGCGAAGGAAGCCGCCCACGGGCTGTGCGTGTGGACGATGCCGCCGACCTCCCCAAACGCCTTGTACAGCTCCAAATGGGTCGGGGTGTCGCTGGAGGGACGGTATTTACCTTCGACAACGTTGCCGTCAAGATCGACTACCACCATATCCTCCGCTTTCATGCCGTCGTATTCCACACCGGAGGGCTTTATCACGACAAGTCCCGTCTCGCGGTCGATCTCCGAAGCGTTGCCCCAAGTGAATTTGATAAGGTTGTACTTCGGCAGTAAAAGATTGGCTTCAAGCACCTTTTGTTTCAATTCTTCAAGCATTTACGATCTCTCCCTAATAAGTATTTTGATAAGAACATTATAGCATATTTCCGTGCTTTTGTCATTACATTTCACGCATAATTAAAAGAAAATAAACATTTTTGTCCGCTCATATCCCT
>JAILFF010000079.1 GCA_024697705.1 Ruminococcus sp. | reverse complement strand
TGTACTTCGTAGCAAGCGGCAACGCGGAACTCGACAGCTGGAGCATCGGTTGATCTCCGAAAAGCAAAAGCTAAACAAATCAGCTCTTAGGGGCTGTTAATGAAGAAGAGCTTAGCGATCATTGCTAAGCTCTTTTTTTGCGGTATTATAAAGATCACCGATAATATATTCCCTGACGAAGACCGTTTTCACGCATCGTTCCGAGGATCAGCTCCATTGTGCGGGATTTGTCGGCGTTCCATTCGGGAGCGACAAGCAATTCGGGAGGGCAGTCGCCTGTCAGCCGATGGACGACCACATCGGGAGAGATATGCGTGAGAACGTAAACCGCGCCCTCCGCGTACTCTTCCATAGTCGGCGGAGTGTATTTCCCCTCGCGGTAAAGGCGTTCGAGCACGGTGTTTTTCATCACGTAGACCGAGTGGAGCTTTATCCCCCACACGCCGCAGGAGTTTACAAACCGCACCGTTTCGGCGAGGTGGGTCATGTTTTCGCCGGGAAGCCCGATCATTATGTGAGCGACTACGGGTATGCCGTGTGCTTTCAGTATCCCGCAGGCGCGGACAAATTCGCGGCTCTCGTAGCCGCGGTTGATGAAGCGGGCGGTATCGTCGTCGGAGGTCTGCAATCCGAGCTCGACCCAGACGTCGCAGCGCGTTTTGTAGCTTTCGAGCAGGGAGGCGATCTCCTCGTCGATGCAGTCGGGACGGGTGGCGACGGCGAGCGCCAAGATAAGGTCGCTGCAAAGCGCCTCGTCGTAGAGGGCTTTCAGGCGTTCGGGCGGGGCATAGGTGCCTGTGAAGCTCTGAAAATAGGCGACAAAGCGTTTTCTGCCCTTGTAGCCGCCGATACGCTTATCCACCTGTCCGCGTACTGAAACAGTACGATTGCACGAACTTGTTCGTGCGATCGTGCAGCCGTCGATGTAATCGCCCGCGCCGTGTTCGCCGCAGAAGATGCAGCCGCCCGTACCGCATTTGCCGTCGCGGTTGGGGCAGGTGAAGCCGCCGTCGATGCAGATACGCTGAACGCATTTTCGGTAGCGTTCGCGGAAGTATCTGCTTGCTTTGTAGTATGGTGTGTCGTTCATAAAGGCTCTCCTTATTGCTCTGCTGTTGACGATTTGTCGGTAAGCCCCGTCAGCGAATACACAAATACGCTCTTGGACTTGCCTTTCAGCGGGATAGTCCCGATAGGCTCCGCGATCACCCGATCCTTCACCCGCTCGTAGACCTCCTCGCTTATCAAAACCTGACCGCGCTTGGCGTTCGCTTCGAGCCTTGCGGCAGTGTTCACCGTATCGCCGATAGCCGTATAATCCATACGGAAACTGCACCCGATGTTCCCGACGACAGCGTTCCCGCAGTTCACGCCTACTCCGAAACCAACCGAACGCCCGTATTTCTCCATGAACTTGCTTTCGATAACGTCGCCGCCCGCAACGATGTCGAGCGCCGTCTTTACCGCCTTGAACACATAGTCGTCAAGGTCGAGCGGGGCGTTGAATACCGCCATTGTCGCGTCGCCGATGAATTTGTCGAGCGTTCCGCCGTTTTGGAATATCGAATTCGTCGTAAGCTCCAGATAGGTGTTGAGGATATCTACCACCTGCTCGGGCGGAAGCGCCTCCGACATCGGCGTAAAGCCTCTGATGTCAACGAACAGGACGGCTATCTCTCTGCTTTCTCCGCCGAGAGTTATGTTGTATCCGCCCGAGTTGGTTATCTCTTCAACGACCTGCGGCGCGACATACTTTTTGAACGTGTCGGAAAGCTTTCTCTTTTCCGCCGCCGCCGTGATGTAGCTGTGGATTATTTCGAGCGCACATACGGAAACGACTGTCAGCGGGAAGTAGATGAACGGCAGCGAAAGCCCTGCGTTGTTAAGGATCACCGCCGAAACGCAGAACCCCGCCGCAGCTATTGCCGTTATGGTTATGGAAATATCGGGGCGGAATCGCAGGAACAGAAAGTATATGATACCTGCGCAGAGCGCATACACGATCGAAGAGATGAGCCTGTCCGCGCTGACGGGCGAACGGTCGTCGATAAGCGACTGGATAATGTTTGCGTGGATCTCGCAGCCGAACATCAGCTCCGAACTGTTTGGTACGGCGTACTGATCGTAAAGCCCGTTGGCGTAAGCGCCTATCATTACGATACAGCCGTTGAATATTCTCGGGTCGATCTTTCCGTTGAGTACGCTGCTGAGTGAGACTATCTCGTAGTCGCCGGGTCTGCCCGCGTAGGTGATATTCATTTTGCCGTCTTCGAGCCGGGGGACGTTTTCGCGGATACCGATCTTTTGGCAGTACATCTTGTACGCCTTGTAGGAAAGGCTGTCGAGCGTATCTTCGCCGTATCGGCAAGTCAGCAGCGCCGAGCGCATAACGCCGTCGCTGTCGGGCAGAACATTGACAAAGCCCGTTTCGCAGACGTCGGTCATGATAGGCTCTTCGACCGATTCGATGTGATAATTGTCAACGTAGCTGACGCCGTTTTCGGCGGTAAAATATACGGTGTTATAGTTGATATACGAGCCTGTCACGACATTGCTGCTGCTCTGACAAGCGTCGTACAGCGCCTTGTCGCCCGCTTCGTCCATCTCGCCGAACAGCATAAGATCCATTGCGATAACGGCGGGGTAGTCCCGTAGGGCGTTTATTACGTCGGCATAGATCTGCCTTGACCATGTGCCCATCGGACCCAGTTCGTTCAGGGTGTGGTTGTCGATGGCGATTATCTTTATCTTGTTATTTATCCCGCGGGGCTTCTGATACAGCTTGTCCGTCAGCAGCTTGTCAAATGAACCGAACAGATCGGAAAAGCAGACGAAAAACGTAACGATTATTATAATAAGGCTTTCCGCGATCCTGACGTACAGTCCGCGTTTGTCGCGGGTATTCCTGCTTTTTGGATTATCCCGCGTTTTGGCTGTTTCGGGCGGCTTTGACAAGAGACATCACCTCTTTGCTTTTTTATCTATTATAACATATTCGCTTCGGATTGTCTACCGTTTTTGCGGCAAAACGTTTTTTTGCAAAAAAGGCAGAACACGTTCAATTGTGAGCGCGTTCTGCCCTTGTGTTTTGTTCGTGAGCCCTTATACTTCGGTTATCCTATCAAACCGTCGGAAGTTGTTGCGTCGAATATTGCGCCTGTTATCGGAATGGGAGCTTCCGAATCTTCGATACGCTTTATCAGATCTTCAAACTTAAGAGGGCTTTCCTCGCCCGCTACCGTGAAGCTCCAGTATACGACAGGTATTCCGCAGACAGACGGTACGTCGCCGTCGTCCCATGAGTAGGAATCCATTAGGTCTATCGGTTCTCCGCCGTTTTTATCAAGGAAATAATACAAACACATTTCGTTCTCGAAGTTCTCACAGAACAGAGTGCCTGCTGCCGAGAATTTCTCGCCGTATGTATCGCCGCTGAAGGTGAAGGGCTTGTACCTTGTCAGTATATAGCAGTTTTCTTCACTGCCCTCGCCTACCGTTACGGTGGTCACGGGCGAATTCACTCTCGCTCTGAAATTCGTGTTGACAGGGAACCACCCGACGCTGTAACCGTCTGTGACCGTTACGGGCTTGGGCAGCGTGACTTCTTCGCCGATAGCATAATAGTCGTAAGAAGAAAGCTCGCCGTTTACCATGTCTTCGAGAAACAACTGTTCGGATTGCCGGTAGACAGGTCTGATCTTAAGGTCGTGCTTAACGCTTGTAAAATCGGTATCCCAGCCGACAAACACCTTTTGAACATCGGCTTCAATGATCTCTTTTGAGAAGCCCTCTTCGGGAGCGACGGCGCTTTCGCCTTCTGTTACGGTCTGCGGTTCGCCGATCATCTCGTCTGTCTCGTCGAAGAATGTCACCGTATAGACGGTATCGTAAAGCGGCTTGACGGTAAGCGCCTCCCGGATATTGGTAAAGCTCCGATCCCATTCACGGAAGAGCTTTTTATGTCCGCCGGTATCGGTGAAGGACTTTGTCAATCCTTCGGGCTCGGCGGCGTCATTGTCCTGCTCGACGGTCTGCGTTTCAAGCACGGAGCCGTCGTAGTCGAGGAATGTGACCTTGAACCGCGCTTTTGCCGTGTAAGTCGGCTTGACGGTCAGATCTGCCCGGACATTCGAGAAATCGGTGTCCCACTTGTCGAAGATCATCGTCATACCGTCTGAATCGGTGTACGACTTGGTGTGATCGGTCGGTGCCGATGCGCTTTCGCCCTCTTCGACGATCTGCTCGGAGAGGAGCTTTCCGTCGTAGTCATAGAACAGCACCGTGTATTCATTGAGTTCGGGGGGAGCTGTCTCGGTTTCGGAGGTCGTGGTGGTCTTTCGGGTCGTTGCCCCGCCTACCGAGGAGCGGCTTCCTCCCGCTGCCTGCTTGGGTGAAGTGACCGAAGTGGCAGGCTTGTTCGATGTGACTGCGGGGGCGGTCGTTGTTACCGTGCCGTTTCCGTCGGAGGGCGATCCCGCGGGCGGAACGGTCGTTGTTGTAGTCGTCGTTACCGCAGTCGTAGTGACGGTCGTTGTCGCGGCAGAGCCTCCGCCGTTTTCCGTCTGCGGTCTTGTTTCGGGTCGGGAGTCAAGAGTTTCGACCTCGGGGACGGTGGTTGAAACAGTCGTTGTTTCCGAAATATCCTCTTCGTCGTCGGAAACGCCGCTGCCTGACGGATCGTTCTTGTTATCGGAAGGCTCGCTGTCTGCGCCGAAAAGCGCTTCGATCACCTTGTTGTGAACGTTTGCGTACAGCTTTATCGAATCCTCGTTGTCGTCGTCGTACAGCTGTTGCAGTACCTCACGCGGCAGGCTGAAATAATCAATAGGCAGCAGCGGACTTTCGCCCTCGGGAACAGGCACGAGCTCGCCGTTTTCGTCGGGGATCACAAAGAATGACTTTCCGTCAACGGAGGGGTCGTTCCCGCTGTGCTCGTTGTGAACTGTTTTTATAATGATCTTTTTATCTTCGACGGTAAACACGGGGTCTCCCGTCGGTTTTCCGTTTTCGTCGATAAGCTGAACGCTGACATTTCCGTGGAAAACGAAAAGCGTTATCACATAGTCGCCGTACTCGTCCTTTTCTACGGTCGTGCGGAAGCTTGTTCCGCGGACAGCCATAGTCGCTTTCGGAGCTTCAACTTCGTATGAAGAGCCGGGAGAGAGCGGCTCGATTATCTCATTCAGTACGGAACCGCTTCTGAGCGTGATACGGGTCTTGCTGTCGGCAGCGGTGCCCGCGGCAGTCAGCTCGATGTTCGTTTCGGGCTCCATAAGGGCATATTTGGTGCTGTCCATGACCATGCGCAGAGTGCTTTCGCGGCGGGTGGATATCTCGTCGCCGCTTTCGAGGTTCATTCCCGTGTAGGGTTCAAGCGCTCCCACTGCCGAGCGTGTTACCGAAGTCGTTCCCTTTACATCGTGGATCTTTATCACTCGGTATTCGTCGGGGCGATTCTTCATCACCAGTCCCACCGCTGCGGCAGAGGCGGCAACGACGGCGGTAGTCACGCCCAAAAATATCTTGCTTTTGAGAAGTGCGGCTAATTTCATATATCATCACTCTTTTTCGGTCGGATAGCGCCGTGTCGGCTGTTAAATAGTTAAATATATATGATAAACATGATGTTTGATTTACGTCATGTCTTTTACTTATCATTTTATCATAAAATAAATAATTTGTCAACTTCTTTAAAAAAGAATTTTGTTGTAAATCCCGATGATCTTAGCGCGGCGGTTTGCGGAGCGTTCCGAAAAATATGTACACAGTTTGAACAATTTAACTAACCGCCGAATAAAGGGTTGACTTAGCGCAAATTATATGGTATAATAAGTTTGGCGGAGTATCCGTTTCCGCCGCGGACTTACAGTCAAAGAAAGGATAGGTGTAGCCAAAATGGATACCAAAGTTGCCGTTATCGCTATTATTGTGAAGGATTCCTCCGCAGCGGGGGACGTAAACGCGCTTCTGCATGAATACGATAAGTATATTATCGGAAGAATGGGCGTACCCTACCGCGCAAAGGAAATGAACATCATAAGCATAGCCATCGACGCGCCGCAGGACGATATCAACAAGCTGGCGGGCGCGATAGGCAGGATAAACGGCGTTACCGCCAAGACCGTGAACGCGCCGGAATAAAAAAGATAAAAAGATAAAAGATAACAGATAAAAGATATTAATATTTTTATATTTTTCGCCTGATGCCGAAGCTCGCACGAATGTGACGACCTGAGACAAAAGCCGGATATGCTTAACGACCATTTTTTCGGGACAGCCATATCCGTGCGCGGGTGAGGCTGCCCCCTTT
>JAILFF010000078.1 GCA_024697705.1 Ruminococcus sp. | reverse complement strand
TCCGAAGGACTTTTCGTCGGCGGCGTGAACCGCTTTGCGGCGCTCGATGACGAGATCATGGGTGGTACGGGCTTTGTGAACGGCAAATTTACCGTGCAGGATTTCTATCAGAAAAACAGCCCCACAAACCGAGAATTTGCCAATTTCTTGAAAAAGCATTACGGTATCGGCGGTCACAGCGGCGAAGGAGATATTAGGTTCGTGAATCATGCTTCTAACGGTATTGAATTTGACTTGCGAAGCGGCGAAAGGTTCAGATTCACATGGGCAGATGTAGCGGATTATACGAAACATTGCAGACCCCACGGGACAAACGTGCTGATTATAACCGTTTTCCGTGGGCGAGTTCAAAAAAGATCAAGATAGAATATCAGCCTGTTACAAATTCGTGGACTATAACGAACAAGTCCTTAGATAAATCGGTACTAAGCACCAAAACATACGGGTCGGGCAGAATGAACGCATATGACGTATTTGAACATCTGCTGAACCTGAAAGACCCGAAAGCATACAAAACTATCGAAGTCGATGACGGAACAGGCGGCACGATCGAAAAAAGAGTAGTCGATGCCGAAGCAACCAAGATACTTCAAAGCAAGGCTGAGAAGCTCACGCAGGCATTTGAAAAGTGGGTGTTCGCCGACCCGAAGCGCAGAGAGGAGCTTGTTCAGACATACAATGAGCTGTTCAATTCGGTGAAGCCCCGGGAATACGATGGAAGTCATCTGACATTCCCGATGATGAACACGGCTATAAAGCTGCACGATCATCAGAAGAACGCCATAGCACACGCCATGTTCGGCGGTAATACACTGTTCGCTCACGCTGTCGGCGCGGGCAAAACGTTCGAGATGATAGCGACTGCGATGGAATCAAAGCGCCTCGGACTATGTACAAAATCACTTTTTGCCGTACCGAATCACCTTACAGAGCAGATCGGCGCGGATTTTATGAAACTGTACCCTTCGGCGAATATTCTTGTTGCGACAAAGAACGATTTTAAGAAAGAGAATCGTCAGCAGCTTTTCGCCAAAATTGCGACGGGAAATTATGATGCCGTTATAATCGGGCACTCGCAGCTCGGAATGATACCTCTGTCTCCCGAAAGGCAGATGTCGGAATTACAGCACGAGATAGACGATGTTACGGCTGCAATCAAAGCTATGAAGGAGCAGGGCGGCAGCAGAACATCAGTCAAGAAACTTGAACGAACAAAGAAATCTCTTGAAAAACGTATGGGAGAGCTTTCGGATATGAAGCGCGATGATATGCTGAATTTTGAACAATTGGGTATAGACCGCCTTTTCGTTGATGAAGCTCATGAATTCAAGAACCTTTTCACGGTAACAAAGCTTGAAAACGTGGCGGGAATAGGCAATACTCCTTCAAAGAAAGCACTTGATCTGTACATGAAATGCCGTTACCTTGACGAGAAAACAGGCAATCGCGGCACTATCCTTGCAACGGGAACACCCCTGACGAACTCCCTGACGGAGCTGCACGTTATGATGCGGTATCTTGAACATGATCTGCTGAAAGCAAAGGGATTAGACCATTTTGACAGCTTTATCGGTGCGTTCGGCGTTAAGGAGACCGATTGGGAGCTTTCTCCCGCGGGAAAAGGCTTTAAACTCAGGACAAGAATACCGAAGTTTACCGGAGTTCCCGAAATACAAGCTCTTTTCAAGCAAGTCGCCGATGTCAGAACTGCCGATACTCTGAAGCTCAATGTTCCCGACTGCGACATACAAGTGGTCGAATCGGAGCCTACGTTGCTTCAGCAAGACCTTGTAGATGAGCTTGCGGACAGAGCCGAAGCGGTTCAGAACGGAAACGTCGAACCGACCGTGGATAATCTTCTGAAAATAACCTCCGACGGTCGAAAGGTCGGGCTTGACCCACGGCTCGTTGACCCGACACTTGAAGATGACCCCGGGACAAAGCTTAACAAATGCGTAGAAAATGTTGTTCGTATCCATTCCGAGACAGCCGAACAGCGTTCAACGCAGATCATTTTCTGCGACCTCGGCGTACCGGGCAAAGGTACGCAGGAAAGCGGCAAGGGCGAGGAAGACGAAGAAATATCTGCTGCCGACCGTGATTCTCTTGAAGAGGTCTGCGATTTCTGCGTATACAATGACATTCGTGACAAGCTTATCGCCAAAGGTGTTCCAAAGGAAGAAATTGCCTATATACATGATGCCAAGACCGAAAAGCAGAAAGATGAACTTTTTGCAAAAGTCAGAAGCGGCGAGGTGAGAGTGCTTATCGGCAGCACCGCGAAGATGGGAACAGGAACCAATGTACAGAAAAAGCTGATAGCCGTGCATGACCTCGATATTCCGTGGAGACCCGCCGATCTGGAGCAGCGTGCCGGAAGAATTATCAGACAAGGCAATGAAAACAAAAATGTCAGCATTTTCAGGTACGTCACAAAAGGCACATTCGATGCGTATTCTTATCAGATATTGGAGAAAAAGCAGCGGTTTATTTCGCAGATAATGACCTCTAAATCTCCGGCAAGACGAATAGAGGACGTCGATCAGCAGGCGCTTACTTTCTCCGAAATTAAGACCCTCTGCACAGGTGACGAGCGAATCCGCGAAAAGCTGTCGCTCGAAAACGAAGTCAAAACGCTTTCAACGCTTGTTAATGACCACAAGAACACGGTTTACGAAATGCAGGACAGAATAGCTGCTTTCCCCGAAAGGGAGCAGAAGATAAAAGACAGCATATCTGCATATTCAGCCGATCTTACATATGTTAAGGCTTTGCCGAGGGACGAGAACGGAAAGCCCGCGCTCAACATTACGATAGGCGGCAAAAGTTTTGAAAGCCGTAAAGATATGGCAGCCGCAATTAATAAGGCGTATCTTTCGATTACGTCAGCGGATTCCCCCGTAAAGATAGGCAAATTTCAGGGACTTGATATGTATCTCACTGCGAATTCTCAGTCGAATTTCGCAATGATAGCAAGAGCGACGATAACTATCGAAGGGCATATAGACCACAGGATAGATATTGACGATCCGTCAAGTGTCGGAACTGTTCAAAGGCTTGAAAACGCCATGTCGGAAAAGGCTCTTGAAAGCAGAATAGATATACGGAAAAGCAACCTTGACAGACTGAGAACAGACCTTGCAGAAGCGGAAAAGATAGTTTCACAGCCTTTCCCGCAGCAAGACGAACTTTCTGCAAAGCAGTCCCGGCTCAAAACGCTTACGGAGCAGCTTACAAATGAAGCTATCGAAGCTAAGAAAAACGCGCCTGCCAAGCAGAAAACTTGCTATTTCAGCCGTGCGGAGCATAGGAAAAATCTGAAAAGGAACATTGCTAACGTGGCGCCGAAAAAAGAAAAATCAAATAACAAGGACAAGCAGGGGCTTGAGTAAAAAGAAAGAGGACAGCGCGAAACTGTCCTCTTTTTATATATCACAGGTCTGCCGGTGTGTCATAAATGAGGGGGTGCGCCGCAAAAGCTGCGCTGTTCACTCCAACAGACCTTTGATCTCTTCGTCGGTCATGCCCTTGGCTTTCCATTTGGCGATCAGTTCATTATTGCGCTTCTGCTCACCTATTTCTATGCCCTCAGCGCGACCTTTCTTGTGCGCGGAGTAGATAAGAGTGTTTTCGTCAAGGCGAGCCATTTCACGGAGTTCAGCCTGCACACGGAGCTTGTCGTCTGCATTTACGGCGAGTATCCTGTCCGCGCAGCCGCTGATGTATTCGTTATTGCTTGTTCGTAACATCTCGACTTCCTCCTTTCCCGATTTGAGCAGTTGTAACCACTGCTCGCGCACCGACTGTTCCGATATGCCTATCTTGTTCAGTTCAAGGAAGATTATCTGCCATTTATCGGTCAGAATCTCATGCCTGTTTTCCTCCATTGGCAGAAACCTTGAATAATAGTTCGGAGTATCGAACATATCATACTTTAAAATATTGAC
>JAILFF010000020.1 GCA_024697705.1 Ruminococcus sp. | reverse complement strand
CACATTATGTACTGCGGGAAAATACTATACGAAGTGAATTTACGTTAATAATTATATCATATTCATTAATATTTTTCAAGCGCTTTGAACAAATCTTTTTGTATTATGGCAGATATTTGTGAAAAACCGACAAATAACAATATTTGAGTTTTGGCAAATGCGACGAGCGAACGCGGAAAATCGCTCGAATTCGGCATTTGCTCTCCGTTATCATGAACAGAGTGTTATTGACGAGTGCAGCCATATCGTAAAAATAAAAAGGCTCGGCATACCGTAAAAATGCCGGACCTTTTTTGAAATATATTGTTGCTTCGGGTAGAGTGTTTTGACTTGCGCGATTTTCTTTTGGGCGGATTTGATTCCTGTTGATTATTTTGAGACTTGTACGGCTCGGACTGCGGGGAAAGCCCTCCCTAAGACTATTTGTTTTGCCCTCACTTTGCGGTTTCTGCGGCTTTGCTTTTCTTTAGGTTTTTCTGATTCTTACCGTAAAACAACTGCCTTTGCCTTCTTCACTCTCCGCTTCCGCCAAGCCTCCGTGAAACTCGGCGATCTGTTTTACCAGTGCCAGCCCCAGACCGAGCCCCTTGGAGCTTCTCGACCTGTCCGAACGGTAAAATCTCTCCCAGATATGCGGAAGGTCTTCCTCCGATATGCCCGCACCGTTGTCCTCGACCGTGATGACCGCCATATCCTCGCTTTCGCTCAGCTTGACCTTCACAAAGCCGTTCTCTCTGCCGTACCGCAGGGCGTTCTGTATCAGATTGACCGTCAGCAGCGTCAGCATCTCCCGATTGACATTCGCCGTTACGGGCTCAAGCTGCTCGGTGACGGTGATATCCTTCTCCGCGATGATACGCATATCCTCACAGACGGACCGGATAAGCGCCGTCAGGTCTGTCTCCGTTTTCGGATAATGCTCCGTGCCTTGCTCGATCCTCGTGAACATCAAAAGCAGCTTGATGAGCCCCGACATCTTGTAGCCCTGCTCCTGCACGGAAGAGATCACCTGCAAAAGCTCCTCCGCGCTGTCCGCGTGGTCGAAGCCGTATTCGCACTGCGCCAGTATCACCGAAACAGGCGTTCGCAGCTCGTGCGAGGCGTTCGAGGTGAACTGCTTCTGCGCGTCGAAATCGCCCTCCAGCTTGTCAAACATGGCGTTGATGGTCTTTGCCAGCTCGTCGAGCTCGTCGCCGTTGCCGCTCGTCCCGATGCGCTTGGAAAGGTCGCCGCCCGAGCGTATCTCCTCCGCCGTTCTGCGGATATTCCTTACGGGCTTTAAAAATCTGCCCGTTATAAAATAACCTCCGCCAAAAGCCAGTATCAGCAGCACAGGTAAAACGGCAAGTATCGCGCCGTGAGAAGACATACTGCCGATAAGATCTTTCTCCGCCGCGATTATGCCGCGTACATAAAGATCGTTGCCGCGCACAGTTCGCGTCTTTTTATCACAGAAGTAATAGTTTCTGCCGTCAAGCTGCGTAAGTACGGGCTCGTCCGAAGAGGACACCTTAAGCTCGTCAAGCTCGGGATAGAGAAACAGCCCCGCGATATGCTCGCCCTTCTCGTTGTATATCATTATCTGTACATCATCGTAAAGAAATTCACGGTCGGCAAGCTTTCCGAACATTATGTCCTCGCGGTACTTTTTATCGCTCCTTATCTTAGAGACCGTCGCTTCGGTGGCATTTTCAAGCGTTTGAAGGATAAGATTTCTGTCCGCCGACTGATAGATGCGCATTACGAGTATAAGCATTATCACGCAGAAGATCGTCAGTATCAGCGTGAACCACAGCGAAAGCTTGAACTTTAACGATATGCGCTTCATTGCTCCTCCTTCATAACGTATCCGATGCCGCGGACGGTATGTATCAGCTTTTTCTCTCTGCCCGCGTCGATCTTCTTGCGGAGGTAATTCATGTAGACCTCGACGATCTTGTCGCTGCCCTCGTAATCGTAGCCCCATACATGGGTGACTATTTTGGTCTTGCTTAAGATATGCCCCTTGTTCATCATAAGGTATTCGAGCAGATCGTATTCCTTGCCCGTAAGCGTGATCTCCGCGCCGTCAAGTGTTATGATATGGCTGTCGATGTTGAGCGAAAGCCCCCCAAGCGTGATCTCATTGGACACGTTCCCCGAGACCGTCCGCATGACCGCCATGATACGTGCGATAAGCTCGTCAAAGGCGAAGGGCTTTACTATATAATCGTTTGCGCCGATATTGAGCCCCGTCACTCTGTCGTGAACGGTATCCTTAGCCGTCAGGAAGATAACGGGAGTGTTTTTGCCCTGCCCGCGCAGCTTGGTAACGACCTGTATTCCGCTGAGACCGGGCATCATTATGTCAAGCACCGCGAGATCGTAATCTATATAAAGCAGATGTGAAAGAGCGTCTTCGCCGTCGAGACAGCTGTCAACGCTGAACCCCTCCTGTTTCAGTTTTTTTGTGATGACCTCGTTAAGCGATCTTTCGTCTTCCGCGATAAGCAGTTTCATAATCAGCCTCCTTTACGGATAAATTGATATTTACCTTATTATATCAGATAGTTAAGATAATGTCAACGATATGATCGGAATTTCCGTGGGATTAAAATATAAAACCATAATTGCAAATCCGTCAATAAAAAACGGGGTCAAGGGGGACAGCCGCCCTTGACCCCGCTTTTGCCGTTTTGCGTTGTCTTTTTTTATTCTATATCAAGATAATCCTTATTGTGCGTGGTGTCCTCGATCACATTTCCGTCCGCGTCCCATGTTATGCTGCCGTCGTCGTCAATGGGTGAGAATTTTATGGTGAACTTTTCGTCGGGGGTTTCGGGCGGGTGTGTCTCCCACGAGCAACCCTGCATACTGCCCTCAGCCCAGTGAAACGCCCTGACATAGCCGGGTATGTCGTCCCCTGTTTTTGCTTCTCCTATCTCGCAGACAGTCATGCCGTTTATGCTTAAGAATCTGTCTCCCTCCTGCACGGGAATA
>JAILFF010000017.1 GCA_024697705.1 Ruminococcus sp. | reverse complement strand
ATCCTCGATCTCGACGGGCTGAGTTTCCGCCGCGATAAAGGCGCTCACGTCGGGCGGGCAGAAATAGCGCACCCTGCCGAAATCCGAATGTGCCGAAGCACCTATGCCGATATACGGCTCGACACGCCAATACTTCATATTATGCCGCGAACGCCTGCCGTCACGCGCAAAATTCGATATCTCGTAGTGCTCGTAGCCCGCCGCCGAAAGGCGCTCGCACATACGCTCATACAGCTGACAGAGCGTTTCCTCGTCGGCGGAGCGTCGGCGGATATCATCGCAGTCGAAGGGCGTCCCCGGCTCGATCTTTAGCATATACGCCGAAATGTGCGAGATCGGCAGCGCGAGCAGTCTGTCAATAGTGCGGTCAAGAGAACCGATGTCCTGACCTTCCGAACCGAGTATAAGATCGCATGATATGTTGTCGAAGCCTGCCGCGTGAGCATCGAGAACGGCGTTTTCGGCGCGTGCGGTGTCGTGAAGCCGTCCGAGAAATCTCAGCTGACCGTCGTCAGCCGACTGAAAGCCGACCGAAAGCCTGTTGACTCCCGCCGCACGATAGCCGCGAAGCTTTTCGGGCGTAAGGCTCGACGGATTTGCTTCGAGCGTTATCTCGGGAGAATGTAGGCTAATATTCTTATATACTGTATCGAGCGTATGTTCGACCTGCGCGGGGGTCAGCAATGATGGAGTTCCTCCGCCGAAGTAGACGGTATCGGCTGTGACGTTCCTGTCGCCGAACGCCGCAATGTTCCGACAGACCGCATCAACATATTTATGTGCCGTATCCGCGTCGAATTTCACCGAATAGAAATCGCAGTAGGGGCATTTTCTCAGGCAGAACGGAACGTGTATGTAAATTCCCGCGGCGCTCATTCGTCGTTCTCCGAGAAAGCGTTGTCGATAGCCGCCGAGGTCTGAGCGTCGCTTTCAGCTATCCTTCCCGTTAATTTTCTTATACCGATAACGACGAAAGCCGCAAGGAACGAAAGCCCCAGCCCCGCGACCGCCTTTACCCAGTAGAACACCCAGTCGATGTAATAGTCCGTACTTGCGGTGTAAACGCTGTCGAAATACGCCGCGAGATCGTTCGTCTGCCGTTTGATAATGGGGTGAATGACCGCGTAGCCGACCATCGAAAGCACCAAAGACGAAAGCGCGAACGCCGCGCAGCCGAGCATAGCTTTTTTCGCGGTGAGCCTTCCGAAAACGCCGCCCGCGCCCGCCGTCCAGACAAACAGCAGCACGGTCACGAGCGCCTGCGAAACTCCGCAGTAAAATTTGCCGATAACGTACAATTCGCCCAGTATCGGCAGCAGCACCGCCGACACCAGCGCGAATATAATGAAATATTTCATCGAACGTTCATTTTCTTCTATTTCCATTTTGCCATACCTTTCTGTGTATAAGTATCAGCCGTCCACGATGCTCTTGACGGGAGCGTTTTCGCGGGCGGTTTTTTCGCGGCGTTTTCTGCCGAAGTATTCGACGATACCCATGATGAATATTATCAGCGAGAAAAATGTCAGCACGAGAATCGGCAGGTAGAAGCGCATATAGCGGACGTCCATGCCGTAGGCTTCGGGAGCGGTGCCGGGCTGTGCGAGACGAACTTTAAGATCGTTTATGACAGCGAGAGCGCCCCAAAGATACGAAGCGGAGCCGGGCAGCGCAAGAAGTCCCTGCAATATTTTTCTGCCGCGGAAGCTTGCGATTATCCCCGCGCACATAAGAACGTCGCCGATCAGCATGGCGTAGGCGACGGAGTGCGGTATCAGTTCGGCGGAACCCGTGAGCGAACCGTAGACGGTAAAGCCTCCGAAGACGACGCCCGAATACAGGAAGCTCGCGAGCATCAGGACCGTCATAAATATCACCAAACCGCCGATGTAGCCTCTGCGGGCTGCACGGCGCATTTTTTTTGCCGCCAAGCTTTGTCTGCCCTTAGCGCGTTCCTTTTCGAGGGATTCCTCCGCATCGTCGAGGCGTTTTCGGGCGAGCTGTTCGGCGGCTTGTTTTTTTAGCTTATCTTTTTTTGACATGATCTACCTCACAGACGTATTATAATATAATTATTATACCACGTTCGGGCGGCGAAATCAATACACATTATGTCAAAAAGCGTGTGAAAAATGTGGGAACGGAGCCAATGAAAATAATACTTTTGCGGGTGGTGAATTTGCGTAGAGGGAAAAGGCAATAATGATAATGAAAACGAAAAGTCACATATGAGGACAAAAAAACAAAAGTTTTAGGAAGTTGAAAAATAAAGCAAAGCGAGGGCAAACCAGAAGTCTTAGGAAAGGGGGTCTGGGGGAATAACCCTTCTTCAGAAGGTTTTTCCCCCGGGGACTGAGCGGTTCAAGCAATCGACATGGAGAAAGAAAACATCGGGTCTAAAATAAAATCGGCAATTCAAGAAAAGCGAACAAAAGGGTATAATTGTATAGTTCAGCAAAATTGAATGGGGACAATAGAATTGCCGATTTTATTGCGTGAAAGAGCGAAGCGATTTTCACGCAACAAAAGCGTGAGGTTCTGTACTATACTGTCGGAGTGGAAATTCTATTTGCGAAAATCGCTGCGCTCTTTCGCAAATTAAAATCGGCAATTTTCTTGTTTTTGCTCTGTTTTGCTGAATTATTAGCTTCTGCTTTTTTGTTCGCTTTTCTTGAAATTGCCGATTTTATTTTTGAGGGATATGATTCTTGCTAATCCTTATGAGACTTGTACGGTACGGATTGTGGGGGAACCCCTTCTGAAGAAGGGTTCTCCCCCACACCCCCTTCCTAAGACTTTTGGTTTTGCCCTTACTTTGTGTTTTGGGTTGGTTTTGCTATGTGCTTGTTATTTTGTTTTCTTTTTTATACATATTTATTCCAAAGGAGAGGTCATTATGAAAGGACTTGAAAAAATACGCCTTGCGGCAGGTACGGCTGCTGCTCTCTGTACGGCGGTCATGACCGCTGTCTGCGGCTTTTCACTTACTCTGCCCGATACCTTTACCGCCGAAACGGGTACCGCTATCACGATAGATTCCACGCTGCCCGTCACCGAAAAGCCCGCCGCCGACGGCATCGTGACCCTTCGGCTTTTCGGAAGCGTCCCCGTTAAGGAGGTTACAAAAAATACCATGAAAAGACCCCGCCTTATCGCAGGAGGTCAGGCTTTCGGGATAAAGCTCGTGACCGACGGTGTTATGGTCGTCGATATGAAGAAAATGTCGGGCGTCTGCCCCGCCGTTGACGCGGGCTTGCAGGTCGGCGACGTTATCGAGACCGTCAACGGCGAGAACGTGTACTCGAATATGCGTATCTCCGAGCTTATCCGTGCTTCGGGCGGCGACGACTGCACTATCGGCTTTCGGCGCGGCGGGGAGAGCCTTGAATGTACCCTCACCCCCATTTTCAGCGCGGGCAGATATCGCGCAGGAATGTGGGTGCGCGACAGCTCGGCGGGTATCGGTACGATGACTTTCATTGACCCCGACAGCGGAGCTTTCGCGGGGCTCGGACACTCGATATGCGACCCCGATACCCGCGAACCGCTCCCGCTTTCGCAGGGTACCGCTGCCGAAGTGCGTATCGACGGCGTGACGAAAAGCGCCCGCGGCGTTCCGGGTCAGCTGCTCGGCGAATTTGACGGTGATGACATCGGCAGACTTACCCTCAACTGCGACGGCGGCGTTTACGGCGTTATTGACAGTCTGCCCGAAAACGCGCAGGTCTATCCGCTCGGGTTCTCCCACGAGGTAAAAAAGGGCGGCGCTTATATGATCGCACAGCTTGACGGCGAAGCTCCGCAGCGGTTCGATATCACTATCGAAAGCATGAACAGCGGCGGTCACGACCTTATTATCCGCACCGACGACAGCAGACTTCTTGAAAAGGCGGGGGGGATCGTTCAGGGTATGAGCGGTTCGCCGATAATTCAGGACGGAAGGCTCGTCGGAGCGGTGACGCACGTTTTTGTTGACGACCCTTGCGGCGGCTACGGCATTTTTGCAGAACGTATGTACAAATACGCCGTCGGTTCGGTGGCGGGCTGAACCTAAAAGGGGTGTTTTTTTGCCGCGTGCGTAGTTTTTTTGTCGGTGGAGAAACGTGCGCGGCATATTTGCAACAGGAAATAATATTCTGTGTAATATTTTTATATTTTATGTCGAAGAAACAAGAACTATACCGTCTGTGAAAAAGTCATATCTTGTATATTTTTACTTGAAAATACGGAATAATAAATATTCATGCGGAAATTAACGGAAAGGTGTACAAACCGGTCGATAAAAAATTAGTGTTTTTTCCGAAAAAGTATTGCTTTAATTGTTTTTATGTGCTATAATCAGAATACAGAAGACCAACAGACAGATCAAGCGCTTAAGATCACTGATGAGCTATTTAGGATAAAATATTTATATAATCGTGAGTGGACAGCTTACGAACATCGGAGGAAGATGCAATATGAATGAGAAGATCAAGGTACTTATCGGCGACGACACGGCGGCTTTCGGCGTGGGGTGTGCCTCACAGCTGAGAACAAACGGATTTTACGTTATCACCCGACCGAAAAACGGAATGACGGTCTACGACGCTGTCATTGCCGAATCGCCCGACGTTGTGATAGTTGACGCGGTAATGCCGCAGCTCGACGCCATCGGGCTTATCAAGCGTGTGAAGGCGGGGACGGGAAAGAAGCCGTATTTCATCGTGACGGCAGGCTATCTGAACGATTTTCTCGAAACGCAGGTAATGCAGGCGGGGGCTTCGTACTACATGATGCGACCCTTCGACACCGAGATGCTTGCCGAGCGGATAAAGGCGCTTTTCGACATCGACGGGGACATCGGCGAGCACATGGCGGCAAGCAGCACGCGCCGTCCGAATCTCGAAATGATCGTTACAGACATTATACATAGAATAGGCGTACCCGCGCATATCAAGGGTTATCATTATCTGCGGGAGGCGATAATTCTTTCGGTCGGGGACAAGGAGATGCTTGAGAGCGTAACGAAGCTGCTTTATCCTGCGGTAGCGAAAAAGTTTTCTACGACGCCTTCGCGGGTGGAGCGTGCTATCCGTCATGCGATAGAGATCGCGTGGGACAGGGGAGACCTTGATGTGCTGAACAGTTTTTTCGGGTATACGATCAGCACGGGCAAGGGTAAGCCGACGAATTCGGAGTTTATTGCGCTGATAACGGATAAGATATGTCTGAAATACAGGACGGCGCTCGCGGCGGTATAAAAAGCAGACGGTATGGTCAATTCACGGGCGACTGCACGAACTTGTTCGTGCCATGCTCGTCCCTACACAATCAAAGTATAAATTATTATTGACGTTTTACGATAAAAGCCGCACAAGTCGTTATGACCTGTGCGGCTTTTTCTGTATGGACGGGAGCTTTTGCAGAGAGAACTGTAATTCATCACTCAGCCAATTTTTGTACCCCTTACGGCAGCTTCGGTGCAAAGCACTTTCCGCATACCGCACGGATACGCCCGGTTATGTACGCGAAACCGGAAACG
The DNA here is from genome assembly GCA_024697705.1 of Ruminococcus sp. Lineage (GTDB taxonomy): Bacteria > Bacillota > Clostridia > Oscillospirales > Ruminococcaceae > YE71. The sequence continues at coordinate 430 of JAILFF010000017.1, read as the reverse complement.
CAAAATAATAAATAATAATATCAAAAAATGTATTGGGTACGCAGCAGAGAGGAAACCTCTCCCAAAAGCCGACTTATTTGTTGGCGGCGCTGCGTGGTGGCGACTGAATTCGTGGATTGCATTGTTGGGGTAAGGATTGTTCGTTAGCGTTTGTCGGTTCTGTCGAACGAATGACCGATGCTGTGCCTGACGATAAGATATTTACTCCACATAAAGTAAACTCCAAAATCTTAAATTGTAAAAGGTTTGACTTTGAGCCGCTGTATCCCCTCGCGGAAATATTACCGGCCGCGGTCGGCGTGCAGCCTTACATTTCATCTGCACCTGAAACGGCTGACCTGCTTCCTTACAGTTCTCCCCGCAAAAGCCCCCGTCGGGGGACGGAAAACCGCCGTCAGCGGTTCTCAAGATACGTCAGGACTGCGTCCTC
>JAILFF010000012.1 GCA_024697705.1 Ruminococcus sp. | reverse complement strand
CGCACACCCCGCCGCAGCCGTAAGGTGAAGTGTTTCCTCGGGCGGAGTATTTGGGCGAAGCAGCACCGAAAGATAAATCCCGCTGCCGGGAGAGAAAAAGCTGTGCCCCGATCTTCCGCGGCCCGCTGTCTGACTTCCCGCTATGAGCGCGTATCCGTCAGCCGTGCCGTTTGCCGCAAGCGCTTTCAGCTCGTCGTTGGTGGAGCCTGTCTCCGCTACCGTATGGATATCATAGCGGCAGCCCCTTTCCGCGCAGAGCCGCGCTATTTCTTTTTCATCAAGTTCGTCAAGTTTATCCATAGCCTTAACCGATAGTCATTTTAAATTCGGCACGGTGATGACCCTCCGCGTCGTCGTCGATCATCTCCGCCTTTTCTATTGTGATCGGAACGGTCGGCTTCGTAGGCACTCTGTCGCCGCCGTCTGTCATTTCTACGGTGACAAACTTATCAACTACCTCCATGCCCTCCGTGACTTTTCCGAAAGCGGCATAGTTTCCGTCAAGCGTATCAACATAATCGTCGCTCAAGACGATAAAGAACTGCGAGTTCGCGCTGTTGTAATCGTTGCTCTTCCTTGCGAGAGAGACAACACCCCTCGTGTGAGAAAGAGTGTTCTTGTTCCAGCCGTTTGCCGCGAATTCACCCGTTATTTCCTTTTCCGAGCCTCCCATTCCCGTACCCGTCGGGTCGCCCGTCTGAGCCATAAAGCCTTCCCATACGCGGTGGAAGGTCAGTCCGTCGTAGTAGCCCTCCTTAATGAGCGATTCAATATTCTCGCAGCTGAGCGGAGCGTAATCGGGATAAAACGTTATTATAAAGCTGCCGATCTCTTCGGCGTTTTCCGAATTCGACTGATCTTTAAACAGTTCCTCGATCTCCGAACTGGTGCTGAGACTGTCCGTCGGCAGCGGATTGTCGATAGAGTGCATGGGGGAATTCTTATCGGCGCAGCCGCTCAGAACACCGCAGGCTACCGCAGCCGCCGTAGTAAACATCAATATACCTCTGAGTAATTCCATTTTCTTTCCTCACTTTCCGATAAACCGATGAAGCGCGTTGATTATCCCGCGCTTCACGTTACGACACTTTTCTTTTCGGTTATGTGCTAAAATTATTTCAGCGCAGATCGATGGGGATATACTCGCGCTCCTTCATTACAGCCTTGTACGCGGGGCGGATTATCCTCTTGCCGGTAACAAGCTCTTCAAAGCGGTGAGCACACCAGCCTGCCATACGCGATACCGCGAACAGCGGCGTATACAGATCTCCGGGTATACCGAGCATACGGTAAACAAGTCCCGAGTACATATCGACGTTGGCGCACATTGCCTTTACGTCGCCTTTTTTCTCTGCAAAAAGCTCGGGTGTGAGCCGCTCTACCGATTCCAGCAGATTGAACTCTCTTTCAAACTCGGTTCCTGCCGCCAGCTTGTGGGCGTTCTCTTTGAGTATAACGGCTCGTGGGTCGGAAAGAGTATAGACCGCGTGACCCATGCCGTAGATAAGTCCGGAACGGTCGAAAGCCTGCTTGTTAAGTATCTTGCGGAGGAAATCGGCTACTTCGCCTTCGTCCTCCCAGTTGCGCACGTTCTCCTTGATGCACTCGAACATCTCGCAGACCTTTATGTTCGCGCCGCCGTGCTTGGGTCCTTTAAGCGAACCGATAGCAGCCGAGTAAGCCGAATAGGGGTCTGTTCCCGAAGAAGTCAGAACGCGGCAGGTGAATGTAGAATTGTTTCCGCCGCCGTGTTCGGCATGGAGCATGAGCATTACGTCAAGCAGCTTTGCTTCCGCGTCGGTAAAATTTCTGTCGGGACGAAGAGCCGAAAGTATCATCTGCGAAGTGGAATGACCCTTTATCAGCGGGTGCATTATCATGCTCTCGTTGTCGTATGTTCTTCTTTTTACCTGATACGCCGACACCATGATATTCGGCAGCTTGGAGATTATCGAGATAGCGGTAGCCATTTCGTACTCGGGGCTGCGGTTCTCGGGGTTGTCGTCGTAGGAATAGAGAGCAAGCAGCGCCCGCCCCATCTTATTCATTATGTTGCGCGAAGGAGCTTTAAGAATCATGTCCTCGAAGAAGTCATCGGGGAGCTCGCGGTTTTCGTCGATGAGCGAATTGAACGCGGCAAGCTCCTCATGTGAGGGCAGGCTGCCCATAAGAAGAAGATAAACTATCTCCTCGTAGGCAAAGCGATCTTCCTTGACGGCGTTGCCGACAAGATCGCGGACATCATAACCGCGGAAAACAAGCTTTCCGGGAATAGGCGATTTTTCGCCCTCATTGATAACATAGCCGTGAACGTTACAGATATTGGTAAGACCCGCCATAACGCCTGTTCCGTCGGCGTTGCGAAGTCCTCTTTTTACGATATATTTATCATACAGCTTGGGGTCGATGGCGTTGTTTGCCACGAACTGCTGATAAAGCATATTTCTTGCGCTTTCATTAGCCATTAGGATCATCTCGCTTTCAGTAATGATAATTTTTCGGATAACAATATATATTTTACACCATATTGTTCGATTTGTCAAGTGCCGAAGTAAAAAGCGAAGAAAACAGCACAGAAAAACGTAAGAATCGTCATTGGTCAGCCGCACGATCTTTGTTTGCGCAAAAGCTTTGTCCATTACTGGGTAAGTTAGCGGCAGAGTCACTTGACCCTGTATTTGCCCTTGTTTTGCATACATTCTTATCTATATTTTAAAGGAGCGTTTACTATGAAGGATTACTTACAAATGATCGCTGTCACAGCCGCCGCGCTGCTGCTGATCCCCATCGTCGCGTTCGCAGGAAGAAAAAATGCCTCCCGCGAAAGACAGATTCTTACCGACGGCTCGGAAGCCCGTACCGTGACAATACTCTGCACCGAAACGGGAGAGATCGCCACGCTCTCGGAGCTTGAATACGCCGTAGGTGCCGTATTCGCGCAGATGCCCGCGGATTTCGAGACGGAAGCACTAAAAGCGCAGGCAGTCCTCGCCTATACCTATGCCGAACGCCGCCGCCTTACGGAGGAACAGTCGCCGACAGAAGAGCTTCACGGCGCGCTCATGAGCGACGATACCTCGCTCTATCAGGCGTATTTCACTCCCAAGCAGGCAAAAGAAGTATACGGTGATGAATACGATCGGGCGCTAAATAAGATCACCGAAGCCGCCGAAAGCGTCAAAGGGCTTACGCTTTGCTATGACGATCTACCCGTAATAGCGGCGTTTCACGGCATTTCATTCGGGTACACCGAGTCGGCATTTACCATGTGGGGCGAGGATATACCATATTTGCAGTCGGCGGAAAGCCTTTCCGATACAGATCGGGACATCTGCCGCAGCACAAAGACATTCACCGACCGCGATATTGCGGAGCTTATTTCCGAGATAACGGAGGAAAACAGCCCGCTGCTGACCATTGCAGAGAAAAGCGAACACGGCACGGTGCTGACTTTGCGTGCGGGAAATGCGTTTATCGGTTCGGAGGAATTTGCCGAAAAGCTGTCGCTCCCTTCGCGGCATTTCACGCTCTCCCGAATTCGGGAAGGCGGCGCGTGGGAGATAGAAACAATGGGTTGCGGACATCTTGTCGGAATGAGCCAGTACGGCGCCGACAGTATGGCAAAAACAGGCATGGCATTCGAGCAGATACTTCTCCACTATTACAAGGACTGCGTTCTTGTACGGAAATAGTATATATGGAACAAGCCGCCCTGTCGATCGTTCGGGACGGCTCGTTTCTCCCGTAGGAGATCTATATTATCAGCAATGCTGTTACGATATATTATGGCTGAAAATCCGCAAACGTTACACGGGTAACGAAAATTTGATCTATGCATATTATGGAAACATAAGCGGAAATACAAGAAACGAGGTGAAACAGATTTGGCAATAACAGGCACAGGCATGATAAATTTCGATAACTCCGCTGCAAGCTTTCCCAAGCCGCAGTCGGTAAAAAGAGCCGTAGACAGCGCTTTCGTCAAATACGGCGGAAATCCCGGACGCGGCGGGCATCGTCTTTCGGTAGAGACCGCCGAAAAGGTCTTTACGGTAAGGCAAAAAGCCGCAGCGCTTTTGGGCGCCGAAACGGAAAACACCGTATTTACCGCTAACTGCACGGCGGCTCTCAATATGGCAATAAAAGGTATCATGAAGTTCGGCGGTCATATAATAATCTCCGACCACGAGCATAATGCCGTTTTCCGTCCCGTATGGGCGCTTGCAAGGCGCAGCGGCGTAAGCTTCTCGGTGGCAAAGCTTTACGATGACGATGAAATGACCCTTGACGGCATAAGAAGGCTTATCCGCAGCGACACAAAGTGTGTCTGCATTATGACGGCTTCAAATGTCACGGGGAGGATAACGCCCTACAAGCAGATCGCGAGCCTTTGCCGCAGCTACGGGATATGTTTTATCAGCGACGCGGCGCAGGCAACGGGGCTGCTCGATATATCGCTGAATGACGGATTTGACTTTATCTGCACGGCAGGACAGAAAGCTCTTTACGGACCGTCGGGAACGGGACTGCTCGTTTCAAGCGGCAGATATGAGCTTGCAACGATCATCGAGGGCGGCACGGGTACCGCGTCTGCCGACCCCGAGCAGCCTAAGGAAATGCCCGAGCGGCTCGAAAGCGGCACGATCAACACAACGGGAATTCTGGGACTTGGCGCGGGTATAGACTTTGTACAGGAGAGGACTCCCTCGGGGATATCTGTGCATGAGACAGCCCTCTGCGAGCGGCTCGAAAGGGCGCTCGGCGGAATGAAGGGGATCTCGCTGTATAAGCCGGCAAAGCGCGTACCGATAGTGAGCTTTAATATCGAGGGATTTGATTCGCAGGCGGTGTCTGCTCGGCTGTCGGAGAAGGGCTTTGCGCTGCGAGGCGGGCTGCATTGCGCGGCGCTGGCGCATCGTGCGTTAGGCACGGGAGAGACGGGAACGGTAAGGTTTTCACCGAATGTTTTTTCGACCGAAAAACAGACCGATATGCTGATAAAGGCGATCATGCAGACAAAAGCACAGCTGGAAAAAGAAGGCTGAACCGAAACCTATGACATTGTACAGACTTTAGAACCTGTCTTCACAAGAAATGTGCGTGGATTTTCAGCGAGATTTAGTCGATTTCAAGGCGAAAAACCGCAGTTGTGCTGTCGCACTGCGAGGTTTTTCAACGCAGAAAGCGGCTAAATATCGTTGAAAAGACACGTACAGAGCCTTGTGAAGACAGGTTCTTATATCGAAAAAATCTCGCCCCTTTAAGCCGGCAGAGCCACAGGAGTTTTTGTGACATCAACCATTTAACGGACATTGCAGTGGATCAAAGAGCACCCAATATCACAGTATGATGTTAGGTGCTCTTTTTTTTGAAAGCGGTATTGAATACAAAATCGCTTATAGCTCATCAGCCGCTGCTTCGATTGCAGTCTGCTCTTTTATAGCGCCTGACATGAAAAGACCATATCGGCACTTTCTCCGATATGGTCTTTTGGGTAGCTCCT
>JAILFF010000072.1 GCA_024697705.1 Ruminococcus sp. | reverse complement strand
CGGAAGGGAGTGAACCTTGTATCAATATTATAGCACTTTATTCCCGAAAAAAATATTATCTTTGACCGTAAAAATAGAATAAATCTATTGACATTTTTTCAGACCATTGAAATGACAAGTTATTTTTGATATACTTTTATCATAAAAGCATAAGAAAGTATGAAAAAGCAAAAAACCCGCGATGCGGAAAAGAGGCGCCCCCTTTGACCCCCGGTTCTGCGTTGCGGGTTTTGCTATTGTTCATTATAATTAAGAAAAGAGGTAAACGTATGTACGAAATTCTGAAAGACATAAACGGCCCGCAGGACATCAAAACTCTTTCCGCTTCCGAGCTTGAGACTCTCGCCTCCGATATCCGCGACGCTATGATGAACCGCCTTTCAAAACACGGCGGTCACTTCGGTCCGAACTTCGGTATCGTTGAGGCGACCATCGCCCTGCACTATGTTTTCGATTCGCCTAAAGATAAGATAGTCTTCGACGTTTCTCATCAGTGTTACCCGCACAAAATTCTCACCGGCAGAAAACAGGCATACACCGATGACGATAAATTCGGCGAGGTCTCGGGCTACACCAATCCCGACGAAAGCGCTCACGATTTCTTTAACGTCGGCCATACCTCTACCTCCGTAAGCCTTGCCGCGGGACTTGCCAAGGGCAGAGACCTCACGGGAGGAAATGAAAATATTATCGCTGTTATAGGCGACGGCTCCGTCAGCGGCGGTGAAGCGCTCGAAGGAATCGACTTCGCGGGCGAGATGGATACCAATTTTATAATTGTAATAAACGATAACGATATGTCCATTGCCGAGAATCACGGCGGTCTGTACAAGAACCTTAAAGACCTGCGCGAAGGCGGCGGAAAAGCAGAAACCAATCTGTTCACCGCCATGGGGCTTGATTATCTGTTCGTCCCCGACGGAAACGACATCGGTCAGCTTATAGAAGCGTTCAAAAGCGTGAAGGACAGCAAAAAGCCCGTAGCCGTTCATATCGTTACCCAGAAGGGAAGGGGATTCGCTCCCGCTACCGTCAATAAGGAGGACTGGCATTGGCATATGCCCTTCGACCCCGAAACGGGAAAGGGTAAATTCGACTGGAGCGGCGAGAATTACGGCTCTCTGACAGGCGATCTTATAATGAAGAAAATGAGCGCCGACAGATCGGTATGCGCCATAACTGCCGCGACCCCGACGATAATGGGATTTACCTCCGACAAGCGCGAGCAGTTCAAAAATCAATTTTTCGACGTAGGCATCGCTGAGGAAACGGCGACGGCGCTGGCTTCGGGTATCGCAAGGAACGGAGGAAAGCCCGTTTTCGGTGTGAACAGCACATTTATGCAGAGAACATACGATCAGATAATGCAGGACGTCTGCCTGAACCGCAGTGCGGTGACGTTCCTTGTGTTCTCGGCTTCGATATGGGGAATGAGCGACGTTACGCATATCGGGATCTACGATATCCCCATGATCTCGAATATCCCGCAGCTTGTGTATCTTGCGCCGACCTGCTGCGAGGAATACCTCGCTATGGTCAACTGGGCGATCGAACAGAACGAACACCCCGTAGCCATTCGTGTTCCTTCAAACGGGGTAGTCCATTCCGAAAAAGCTTTCCCCACCGATTACAGCGAGCTTGATCGCTATGAAATAACAGAGCAGGGAAGTGACGCGGCGGTGATAGCGCTCGGAGATTTCTACCGGATCGGCGAGCAGACCGTATCCGAGCTTGCGAAGAGGGGAGTGAAGGCAACTCTTATCAATCCGAGATTCATCACGGGGCTTGACAGGGAACTGCTTGATTCGCTGAAAACGTCGCACCGCGTAGTCGTAACGCTTGAAGACGGGATTCTCGACGGCGGATTCGGACAGAAGATCGCCGCATACTACGGCGACAGCGATATGAAGGTGAAGTGCTGCGGTTTTGAAAAGAAATTCTACGACCGTTACAATGCGGGCGAGCTGCTGAAGGAACTCGGCATCGTTCCCGAAAAGATAGCGGACGATGTTATCGGGTTGTTGAATTAATTCCACAAAAATGAGCGATTTTCAGAAAACAACCGACAAGGCGGCAGGGGATAGAAATCCCTTGCCGCCTTGCTGTTAAAAAATAGACCTGTATCAGCCCGGAGAGACCGTGACCGCTCTGCTGTCGGCATTGTCAAGAATCCATTTGCCGCCGACCTTGGCAGCGACGAGCAGCTTGTATTCGCCCTTCTTCATCGAGGGAGAAGTATATTCGGTGACATCGGCACCAAACTGCACCTTCGGTACCCACTTGCCCGACTGATATACGGCAAGTCCGTACTTTTCGGCGTCTTCGACAGCGCTCCATTTCAGCCTGAACCGATTCTTGCAGGTCTGACTTTTCACCACGGGATAAGGACGCATTTTCTCACCCTTGGGCGATACGGTAACGGCATTGGAAACGTCATTTACCCACTTGCCGCCGACTTTTGCGATAACAGCGACCCCGTGATTCGTGCCCGGTTTGAGGTTTTTGATATCAAAAGACGTTCCCGTGCCCTGTCCGAGAGCCTGCCATTTGCCGCCGACATACTCGTAAACGGCGTATTTTTCGGCGTTTTCGACCGCTGTCCAGGTGAGCTTTACCATACCTTCGCCCGCCTGCCAAGTGATCTTCGGGGCGGTATAGGGAAGCTTGTCGATCTTTACTTCCTTGACGTCGGTGTAGGTCTTGCCGTTTAAAGTGACGGACGCGGTGTAAACGGTCTTTCCTTCCGAAGTGTAGGTAGGCGATACGGCTTTTTTGAAAATTACCGCTTCGGCGGTCTGTTCGTCGCCGCAGTATTTGCAGGTGAACTTAGCCGTTGCGGAAGTGAGATCATCACTCCAGCTCCACACGGGTTCATCGTAGCTGTCATTGTAGCTGTGACCGTTGGCAGCTATGCCTGTTTTTATTACATCGGTGTAGGTCTTTCCCTCAAACTCGACTGTCGCGGTGTAGACGGTCTCGCCGTTTTCGGTGCAGGTGACGGGGCGATCGTTGATGGCAACGGCAGCTTTGACCGTTTCCGTTTTGCCGCACTTTTCACAGGTGAACTTAGCCGTTGCGGAAGTGAGATCATCGCTCCAACTCCATACGGGCTCATTGTAGCTGTGACCTGTCGCGGGGATCCCCACGTCCCCGTCGTATTCCACGAAGGTATCGCCTTCAAGAACGTATATCGTTCTGTTTTCGTCGATGTAAAATTCTATATTTCCGTCATCGGTACAGGTGGGTTTTAGGGCGTTGTATTTTGTTACGGAAAGTTTCGGGATAACGGCTTCCATCGTATATTTGCCTACCTCGCCTTTGAAATCGGCGGTCAGTGAGACCAGACCTTCGGCGTTTACAGTAGGCTCGGAAATCACAGTACACTCTGCCGGCAGTGTACCGTACAATACATTTTCACAGGCAGAACAATTGAAATATATGGAGATGTACCATGTGCCTTTTGGAGTCCTGGAACTGCGGAACACGGGTTCTCCGTAATTGTGATCGGTAGCTTCGATAACGGTCTGGGCTTTGGTTATCTCGTTTTCGCCGTTCTCATCGGAATAACGGCGGTCGCTGACAGGGTCGTACCAGTATTCGCAGTTGCCGTCTTGGGTGCAGGTGGGGGCTTTGGCTTTTATCCTGACGAGTTCGGAAGCTTTCGTTTCCGTTTCGGCGGCGCTTGCCGCAACAGCCAGACCGTCCGCAAAGCCGTTATCGGCGATCTCGGCGGAGAAAGCTCCCGACGCAAGAATCAGCGCCAGCAAGCCCGCGGATATCCGTTTCAGAACCTTGTGTGTATCCATTTTACTTTTACCTCCTGTTTCTTTGAGATTTTTTCCGAGTAACGAATTGTGTATTCCGAAAAGA
>JAILFF010000305.1 GCA_024697705.1 Ruminococcus sp. | reverse complement strand
AAAAATTCACAGTACAAGGAAAACGACCGCAGGAGGTGGTCTGAACGAAGTTCAGACAGTCGCCCTTCAAGGGAGTTTGACGCAGTAATGTGAATTTTTATCCGAAAGATTTGTGCGGTTATTTTCTCGGATTGCTATAATGACGATTATTATTTCGCTTTCCAGAAAAACACCGAGCGCTCCAATAAACTAAGATCGGAGTTTAATGAAGTTGTTGCCGAGCTTAAATCTCAGGGAGAGCTTGATAAGATGAAAGAGAAATGGCTGAGCAGCGATGAGTCGGTAAAAACATACGACGATACCGGGCTTACGGGAGAAAACGGTACGCTTACCGTAGCGGTCTTGCCCGATAATCCGCCGTTTTCTTATACCGCGAATAACAAGCTTCAAGGCTATGCGGTAGAGCTTTCCACTATATTCGCACGCAAGAAAGGATACCGTTTAGTATTCGAGCAGGCAAATCTTGCCTCCTGTATTGCCGGCGTTTTTTCCGGAAAATACGACATACTGGCTTACTGCCTTTCGTATACCGAAGAAAGAGCCGAAAGCATTGATTACTCCGACTGCATTTACAATGGCGGTATCGTGCTGATGGCAAGAACAGCAGACATAGAAAACAATGAGGCAGTTTCCTCTGCGGCGGCAAGCGCTCCCGCGGCTGGTGCTTCCGGGGAGCCCTCTTATACCGAGTACAACGGCAGGCGCATGGGCATTATGACGGGTTCGTCCTTTGAGCCGATAACGCTCGAATACTTCCCCGACAGTGAGTATATGTACTTTGATTCGTCAAGCGATCTGATTGCGGCACTCCGGAACGACAAGATCGACGGATTCCTTGAGGACGAGCCTGTTGCGGCTATGATACATTCCTCGCAAAGCGACATTAACTATCTTAAAAAGCCCGTAATGGACGACGATTATCACTTCCTTTTCCGGAAGAACACGGAACGCTCAAATAAACTGCGGACGGAGTTCAACGAGCTGATCTCCGAGCTCAGATCAAACGGACAGCTCGACGTTTTGAAGGAGAAATGGCTCGGCAGCGACGAATCCGCAAAGACAGTTGATACATCGGGTCTTACAGGCGAGAACGGCGAAATAACTGTCGCGGTCGTTCCCGACGGCGTACCTTTTTCATACACCTCAAACAACGAACTTGTCGGTTATGCCGTTGAGCTTACAACGCTGTATGCCCGTAAATACGGGTACTGCATAAAATATGAGCAGGCAAATCTTGCGGGCTGTATCGCAGGTCTGACTTCAAATAAATACGATATGCTTGCGGGAAGATTTTCCTATACAGATGAACGTGCTCAGAGCATGGATTATTCCGATGTGATCTATAATGGCGGCGTTATACTTGCGGTCAGGTCTGCCGATCTTGAAGGCAGCACTGCTTCTGCTGACGACGGCACACAGGCTGAACAGACTGTGGAGGACAAATCCTTCTTCGGTTCAATCAAAGAAAGCTTCAACAAGAATTTCGTCCGCGAGGACAGGTACAAGCTGATTCTCTCCGGTATCGGCATGACCTGCATGATAACCGTGCTTTCGGTGGTGTTCGGTTCGGTGCTGGCGTTCCTGATTTGCCTATTCCGCAGAGCCGACAGCCTTCTCGCGGGAAAGATATGCGACCTGTATGTCAAGCTGCTGCAAGGAACGCCTATGGTCGTACTACTGATGATACTCTACTACGTTATCTTCGGCAAGTCGGGCATAGCGGCGATGTGGGTAGCGGTGATAGGCTTCTCGCTGAACTTCGGCGCTTATGTCTCCGAAATTCTCCGCTCGGGAATTGACAGCATAGACGTCGGATAACGCGAAGCGGCGCTTGCTTTGGGCTATTCAGAGAATCAGGCGTTCTTCCGCTTCATATTCCCGCAGGCGGCAGTAAGACAGCTGCCCGTTTACCGAGGCGAGATAATCTCCCTGCTGAAAAACACGTCTATTTGTGGGCTACATAGCTATACAAGACCTCACTAAGATGAGCGACATTATCCGCAGCCGTACCTACGAGCCGTTCTTCCCGCTGATAGTAACAGCTGTGATCTACTTCATTCTTGCGTGGATAATCTCACTTGTCCTGAAATTCGTACTCAAACAGATCGACCCGCGTTCCAAAAAGCGCGGCGTAAAGGGGGTAGCGTTAAAATGAGTATGATTAAAATTGAGCACCTGCGAAAAGAATACCCCAACGTAACACCCTTACAGGACGTGAACGCCGAGATAAACAAGGGCGACGTTATCTCGATTATCGGACCCTCGGGCACGGGCAAATCAACGCTTCTGCGCTGCCTTAACCAGCTCGAAAAACCTACCTCGGGGACGGTCACCTTCGGCGGCGAAGTCATCAACGACCCGAAGTGCAAAATGGAGCATATCCGTCAGAAGATGGGCATGGTGTTCCAGTCGTTCAACCTGTTCGCGAACCTGAACATTATCGAGAATATCATGGCGGCGCCCGTCAAGCTGCTCGGCAAATCGCGGAAGGAAGCCTACGACGAGGGCATGGAGCTGCTCAAAAGAGTAGGTCTTGCAGAGAAGGCGCTGAATTTCCCCGACGAGCTTTCGGGCGGACAGAAACAGCGTGTTGCAATAGCGAGGGCAATCGCTATGAAACCCGAAATGATACTCTTCGACGAGCCAACCTCCGCGCTTGACCCGACTATGGTCGGCGAGGTATTGCAGGTAATACGCGGGCTCGCAAAAGAGGGCATGACCATGATGATCGTCACCCATGAAATGAAGTTCGCCCGCGACGTATCTACCCGCGTATTCATCAAGCGCCTGAAACAGCTGCCTCTCACTATAAAGAACGCGGATTTCGACTTCATCAATTGCTCGGCGCAGCTTGAGATCTTCGGAAGGGATAATTCGCTCCCCGACAAGACGATACGCAATTTACAACTTGTTTTCGAGGAAGCCATTACGCAGAATATCGCGTCGAGAAAGGACGTTTTCCCGATAAATGTCATGGCGGAGCTTTCCGAAACCGATGAAAGCATAGTCCTCGAAGCGACTTACGGCGGCGGGAAATTCGACCCTGTGAAGGATGGCGACGAGATCTCGGCGGCTATCGTGAACAGTGCTTCGGCGATGGTCGGACACAGCTTCGAGAATGGCATGAATAAGTTCAGAAGCGTCATCAAAAACAAGAAATGACTTATCTTCCTTAGTATTTTCAGACCTCCCCGAGCCGTTGTGAATTCGGGGAGGTCTGTTCTGCTGTATATTCTTTTTCCGGTGTTCTGACAGCGGTATCTCTTTTCCCGAACTTCACAAGCATGGCACCAAAGGCGAAGCTTTGGACTCCCGCTCCGACGCAGCTTGACGCCCGCGGCTGCCGGGAAGATAATTCCCGCCGTAGCGACTATGAAGCCTTCGGGTTTCATCATAGTGTATCAATAACAAATGTCTTATGTTCTTTTGTAAGTGATTTATAAAGCGATGAATTTTTATTTTCAATTTCTTCACTATAGTTACTTCTATATTCTATATCTTCCGGGAAACATAACTTAGAATTTGTTGTTGAATACATCCATAATATGCTGTAAAAATGCAAATGGTAAAAGAGAATCCCTGCAAGGACGTAACGCTCCCGTCGATCAAGACCAAAGAGCGCGAGATCTATACTTTAGATGAAGTGCAGAGAATGCTTGAGCTTTTTGAGGAAGAAAGCGAGGCAAACTACAAGTACATGATTTTCTTTACTCTTGCAGCTTTTACAGGTCTCCGTAGGGGTGAGCTGCTGGGACTCGAATGGAAGGATTTTGATTGGGATAGTAAAGTTCCCACAGTGTTTTCCACCCTTGCCCTGAACGTTGCTGAGCTTCATAGAAGGCATTCCGATTGTGAATCCCATAATTTTTCCTTCCTTTCGCAGTATTTTGTTTGACCGTGTCTGTCGGGGCGATTTATGTGCCGTTCGGGGGCGTTTCGTGCGGCATAAGGTGCCCTCATACTTATTGCGCTCCGCTCCATAAGTATCCACTTCGCTGCGCTCCGTTTCGGGCTTCAAGGGGACGTTCCCTCCCCTTGAAAATCCTCTCCCTTTTGCTGCGGTCTGAACGAGATTTATTTATCTCTACTATATATGTTTTGCACAACTTATGATTTCGATATCGAAATACTTGTCCCATTCCGCATGAAGCCCTTCGTCGGACAGATAGTATTCGTCAAGGAAAGTCCGTATCTTATGATACGTCAGTGACTGCTGCGGGAAAGATACGCC
>JAILFF010000292.1 GCA_024697705.1 Ruminococcus sp. | reverse complement strand
CGCGTATTTATCCGCCGCGGCGGGCTATGCCGCCGCGGCGGGCTATGAGAAATATGCGGAATACTCCCCCTCCGACGAAGAAATGAGCGGACTTGTGCAGCTTGCCCGAGAACAGTATAACGCCATTCTCGGCAGAGACCCCGACGCTTATTTCCGCACACTCAATATCCGCGAGATGTTCGATCACGGCGACTATAAGAGCTTTCACGAAACTATGATTAACCATCCCGGAAGAGAGGGCTTCAGCGAGATCAACCGCGTCAAGGACAACTTTGAAACGCTTCTTTGGGACAAGGTCTGCATCGACGACCCGACATTCGCTTCGGGCGAATACTGGGACTATTGCGAGGACGAATGGGACGAGGAAAACCCCGAAGCATATACTTCCCCCGAGGAAAAGGCGGCAGCTGCCTATCAGCAGGCGCTTGACACCATCAGCGCCGATTTTTACCGAACTGCCGATCCGTACAGTAAAAACCTCGCGGGCGCGATGCTTACCTCGGATTATTTCTATCCCGTTTATAACAGCGATACAATGGACGACTTCAAGTCCGTCGGCAGCGGAGCGGTATGCAGCGGGGTCACGCTTTACAGCGCGATCAAAGTTGACGGCGACATCTATATCGAGTTTGCAGCCGAGTTTACCGATGGCAGCGAGACCGTAAAGATACCCCATGCTTGCGGCTGGATCAAGGACGGGGAAAGCGGTGCTCTCGTAAGCCTTACCGAATGGACGATATACGGCAAGGACACCTCGGTCGTGCTTCCCGAAGCAGACGAACAGGCGCTGATCAAACTCGCCGTGGAACAGTACAACGCGATCGTCACCCGCGACGCCGAAGCTTATCTTAAGACGGTAAATCTTGATAAGGCTCTCGAAGGGCTGACAAAGGAGGAGATACTCAAACGCTGGGAATCCCTCGATTACGACCTGCCGGTGCAATTTGCGATCTTGCTGGACTGCGCCACATATAAAGACCCCTCACTGATCGAGCCTTTCTTCAACGACGAGCTGTTAGCCGAGAAATACGACGGCAATCAGCAAAACGCCGCTCACGACTGGTATGAAGCCGCTGCGGAGCTGACAGGCAAGGTAACTCCCGCGCTTCTCGACGAGATGGACAAGGACGAATCCATACGCGGAAGACTGCTAAGCAATTATTTCATGGACTATGATTATATGAGGGAGCACTACGGCGAGCTCAGTCACATAGCCGTCGAGGACACTTTTATTGACGAAGAGCCCTTCGCATCCGAGAATGACGACGGCACCGTTGGATTTTCCGCATTTCTCAGGTACAAAAACGGCGAAGATACCCGCTTTTTGGGAAGGATCGAGGGCGTTATCTATGAAGACGGCAGCATGAGCGTAATCCTTGCCGATATCATACCCGATGGGGAAGTCCGGGACGAGGAAGATTACATCGACGACGCGAACCGCGGGGACTGATATATACCCGCGATCTCGCCCGCAATGAAATGTCGTTACTTTATATAAAGAAACATCGCACCGGGCATGGCTCGGTGCGACGTTTTTTTGGAGATTATTTATATATGGGGGGATATTCGTAATGTAATACTGCGCCGATTAAAAGGTGTGCCGACTTATTCGGTCATTGCAAGCAAAACCTGCATATCCTCGTCGCTTATAACGAAGTCAAGCTCCGTTTAATGTTATGTTTCCCGATCCAGCGACCAGCCGTTGTCGCCGTGGTATATCATCAGCCTTGTCATACCGCCGTCAATGCAGATATTTTCACCCGTGATAAAACCCGCTTTTTCCGAGCAGAGAAAAAGCACCATGTTTGCGATGTCGAGCGGCTCGCCGACCCGTCCGCAGGGCTGCTGATAAGCGTCTGCGCCATCATAGACTCTGCCGCTCGTTTCTATCCAGCCCGGAGAGATCGAATTTACACGGACTTTCCCCGCAAGGCTTACGGCAAGCGCGTGGGTGAGAGCCGCTATGCCGCCTTTTGCGGCGGTGTAGCTTTCGGTCTGCGGCTGGCTCATTCTGTCGCGGGAGGAGGATATATTTATTATACTGCCGCCCTTGCTGAAATACGGCGAGAAAAGCTTTGAGAGATAAAACGGCGCGGTAACGCCTACCGAAAGCGCATACTGAAATTCCTCGTAGCTGCACTCGTCTATGCCTTTCATGATCGGAAGAGCGTTGTTGATTAGATAATCAACAGACCCGTGCTTTTCGATGACCTCCGCCGCGAAGCGTTCAAGCACGCTCTTGTCGGAAATATCCCCGACAAAATGATCGCCCTCCGCCTTGTCGATAACGCACACGGCTGCTCCGTTTCTCCCAAATTCTTCGGCAATGCACCTGCCTATCCCGTGGGCGCCTCCCGTGATTACGGCAACTTTGTTTTTGAACATGGCAGCGACTTCCCTCCCCGTCTTTCTTTAAGGATACACCGCGCAAAGCCGTCAGGCGGTCTTTGTGCGGTGTATCCTTAACTTTTGAGCTTCAAGTATTGTTATATCCCGCGGCGTCGAGTATGCTGTCGAGCAGCCGCATATTCTTTTCGGAGAATTCCTCCGAAATGTGAGGCTTTGCGCCGTTTGTGATACATTCGTTCATATTTTCAAGCTCCAGGGCGTAATTCGAGCCCGCCGTGACGGTCTCGGTGCGTGAGATCCTTTCGCCTTTTTCGTTTTTTACGGTGACAGTGAGAGAAAGCTCGCCCTCGCCGTTATATTCGGTATCGGAGCGGATATAGCCCTTTGAGCCGTGTATGAACATACGGTCGTATCTGTCGCAGGTGTCGGCACCGAGTATCATACCCGCGTTGAAGGTAGCCCTTGAGCCGTTCTCAAAGCCGATCATCGCCGAAGCAAGATGATCCACGCCCGAAGCGTCAAGCTCCGCGTCAGCTTTAACATACTTAACGGGCGAATCGATCAGCGACAAGATCATCGAGGTGCAGTAGCAGCCCACATCGTAGATACCGCCGCCGCCCTGTTCCTTGTGCAGACGGAAGTCCTCGGTATACCCCTGAGTAACAAAAGCGGTGTCGATATAATCCACCTTGCCTATCTCGCCGCTTTCAATAATGCTTTGGAGCTTTGCGATATACGGGCTGTGAAGATACGCGAACGCTTCCATAAGTATCACGCCGTTTTCTTTTGCAGCGGCGAACATCTTCCGAAGCTCGGCTTCATTCATTGCGATGGGCTTTTCGCAGAGAACGTGCTTGCGGGCGTTCAGAGCCTTGATGACCCACTCGCAGTGGATATCGTTCGGCAGCGGGATATACACCGCCTCCACCTCCGGGTCGGCAAGCAAAGCGTCGTAGCCCGAATATGCTTTTTCAAACCCGAAGCGCTCCTTGAACGAGAGAGCCTTTTCAAAGCTTCTGCCCGCTATGGCGTAAAGTCCGCAGCTCTCGGTCTTCATCATGCCGGGGATAGTGCAGCCCGCGGCGATGCCCGCCGTTCCGAGCACGCCCCATTTCACTTTTTTACTCATTAAGTCCTCCTTTCGGTCTGCCGTGAACCTGTTATTGTAATTATATCATGTTTTGCCGCATAGCGGTATAAAACTAATATGAAAAAATAGTATAAATCTATTTAATTTCGGGAGTGAAAGCGACTTGATCAGCATTTGCGGCTGATCTTCGTCAATGCGTTCCTATATATAATAGTATAGCTCATCAGCGATCTGAAGTTGATAAACGATATTTGCGATTGACTATTTTTCCGTGATGTGGTATAATCATCATATACTACCGCTAAATATGTAAGGGGGTGTACACAAATATGTGGAATGATCTGTCAAAGAACTGGCAGGCTGCTTTTGAAGAAGCGTGGGCAGCCTTCCGTAACGGCTGCATACCGATAGGCGCAGCACTTTCCGATGAAAACGGCGAATTGATACTACGCGACCGCAACAGAAACAATGATAAAGATCCCGTCAATAAGCGTACCGCTCATGCGGAATCCTGTCTGCTTAACAGACTGGATACCGTGAAGTTCGATCCGAAAAAGGTCACGCTTTACACGACAATGGAGCCCTGCCCGATGTGCATGGGAACAATAATCATGTCGAATATAAAACACATTAAAACGGCAGCCCTCGACCCGTATTGCGGTATGCTGCATCTGCTGGAAACGGAGCCTTATTACAAATCAAAACAGGCAGAGTATTTTTACGACGGCAAGGAAGATGAAAAAGAGATAGTACAGCTCGCTATGCAGACCTACTATGAACTGCGGTGCATAAGTCTCGGCAGCGGGACTTGCGTTTACGATCGTTTCAGGGAGCAAAACGAAAAAGCCGTCACGATCGCCGAAAAGCTCTACGCCGATAAAATGCTCGACCGATTTGTATCGGAAGGTCGGGAGATGGGATATGTATATGACTTCATCTTGTCGATGAACGATAAGCAGCAATGACGAATTTGCAAAGGTCTTTACTATGGAAACGGAAAAAGAACTGTCGGAAATGACACTTGAAGAACCGATAAATTTTACAAATAAATGCCCCGCCGCATCACTTCTGATACGACGGGGCTTCTTATACTATTTATTGTTATCTGATGAGATCAGATCTCTCTCGCGATCATTTTGAGGAGCACCGAAACGTCGCCCTGATCGGGAGCACCGCTGCCATTCAAATCGGCGTTGTATTTTCCCTGAGCGGTGATATTCGCGCTGCCGCTGTTTTTGAGGAACTGCGCCAGCAGTACAGCGTCGGCAATACTAACACTTCCGTCGCAGTTAGCATCGCCGCGCAGCGTCACCTTGCTGTCGGAGGGCTGTCCGATTTCGCCCGATGCGTAAACAGCCTGTACCGATACAGTCTGACCGTTCGGCTTGATCTTTATCTCATCGGCGGTTGTACTGCCCGAAACGATCTCCGCGCCCGAAATCACCCACTTTTCAAGGTGATAGCCGTCGGCGGGCTTTGCTTCGAGGGTGAGGGTACATTCCTTCGGATATACGCCGCTCCAGCTGCTCTTGTTTTTTAGCTTGAGCGTGTTAATGTTAACGTGTCCCTGAGCCGCGTTGTTCTGCACATTGACAGTCACTTTTTCGTTCGTACCGAAATACTGTAAAGCTTGCTGTTCGCAGGCGGAGATACGTCCCTGCCAGAAATTGCGGATAGAGCTGACTTCGCTTGAGAACTTTTCCTCGGGGTCGCCCGCATCTCCGGTTCCGGGATTCTGCCAGCCGCCGCCCGGGAATCCGCCGCCGGGCATAAAGCCTCCGCCAAAGCCCATGCTGAGGTTCCAGCTGTAACGGATAAATGTCTTGCCCATCGACTTCTTGTAGAGCTGTTCCAGCTCGTTCAGCCTTGAAAGAACCTTCTCGGTCTCGAAATTCTCGTTGCAGAGATCGAAATAAGCCGTCAGGAAAAGATCGCGGAACTCGGGCGTATCACACAGACCGAAGAAAAGCTGTGTTATCCATTTGTTCTTCTGACGGAGCGCCTGGAAAGCGTTGGTATTGGCGTTGCTCTGACCGTAAAGTCCCTGACCGTATTCCGTATCAAAGAGTATGAAGCGCCACTTGCCGTCGCCGTACTTCTTGTCGGGATCAACGGTCTCTGTTTTCCAAAGCGCATAGTTGTTGTCACCGAAGTCGGAGTTGCCGACGATCAGCTCTGTCGCGAAATATTCGGCAAAGCTTCTGAGATCCATGATCTCGGCGAACTTTTCATATACGCCGCTGTCCTTGTAGTTTGTCGAGGTCGCAAGGCGTTTCAGCTCTTCGTAATCCGCCTTGCCCTGATCGCTGCCGTCTGCAAGCTCGTCGGTCTTTATCATGCAGACGCTGCCTTCTTTTACCTTGTAGTGATCGGCGATATATTCCTTGCCGATCTTCTCAACGATATTATATGTACCCCAGAATTCGCCGTCGATGAACACAACACATTCCGTCTGTGCCTGTGAGCCGAAATGACGGTCGGCGACCATTTCGTGATTCAGACGGTCGCGTATCTTGGTCTTGTTGTCATTACCGCCGTTGCGGAGAGTGATCTTGTCGAAGGAGTCGATGACCTCGCCCTTATGGTTGGTGAGCTGACCGTTAAAGAAGTCGTATTTGAGCTTTGAAGTGCCGTAATCGGAGCGGGCATAAAGATTAAAGCTCTTCTGCGCGTCGGAACGGGTAGCCGCGCCGTGGATCCGGATACCGACATTCGCGTTATACGCGGCGGTGCCGTTTTCAAAAACGGTAATGTGCGCGGGGCGCTCCCATTCCCTGCCATCCTGCGTATAGTTGGCGGGGTGCTTCCACGACTGCATCATATTGCCCGTGGACTGGTCGTATATCTTGCCCTTTACATAAATGCCTTTTTCGTAATCGAACAGGTTGGCGGGGTCGGTAACGAGCGAGATAACGCGCATATTCATCTCGCAGTCGTCCTGCGTGTAGCCGATGAAATAGCTCTTGGTGATGATGTCGCTCGTGTTGCCGTTTGCGTCTACGGCAATGGCGCGGACGATCATAGCCTTATCAACAGGCTCGGTCGGAGCGGTATAGCCGTCGGAGATCTGTGTCTCGGCGGAATAAACATTCTTTTCGGAGGACTTGTCATAGACCTTTATCGCACCCGAGAGGCGCTCGGAGGCGGTGGTGGGGTCGCTGCCGTCGGTCGTATAGTAAACGGTGCAGCCCTGGGGTGCTGAGATATTCAGATCGAAGCCGTTCGCATAGAAACCGCTGTCCTTCGAGAACTTGGGCGCTTCCACATCTACACTGGCGGGCTGGTTCGACGGATTGGCATAGCCCGGCGTAAGCGCGGAAAGCACTCCGAAGGTCTGGCTGCCGTCGGGAATTCTGCCGTAGGAAGTGTCGTCATCGAGTGCGGGAACAGTCAAGGTCTCTACCGCGCCGCCCTGCGTGTTTGAAAGAGTAACGGTCTCGCCCTTTTTGGAAAGCCCGAAGGACGCGCCCGGCACGCCGCTTGTCTCGTCAATGCCGCAGTAAATGGTGTAATAGCCCTTTGCGGGAACGGTAGCGCTCTGCGGAAGAGTATACTTCATCGGGTCGGCTGCGTTGTCCGACAGACCGAAGCCCGCGACGGAAACAGCGCTGTTTGTCGGGTTATACAGCTCCACAAAATCATAAAACTGACCGTCGGACGCGGGAACAGTCGAGTTTTTCGTGCATACCTCATTGATAACTACGCCCGAAGCCGCGCTGACAGGCAGCTGCGGGATCGACATAACACTTATCAGAGCAGCGCAAGCCGCCGCTGTACAGCGACCCAAAGCTCTATTCTTCATAGGAATTCTCCTCTCGTGAAAATAAGATAATAAATCAAATGATCTTCGCATACATTCGGGAGCATCGCACCGAATTATCTTTTTCGGTCAACGCCTCCCATTTAGTTAAAATATATACATAATAAGTATAACAAAAATGAAGGCATTAGTCAATAGATTTAATACACAAATAACAACGATATTGCGTATGTATTTTTTTATATATGCCATAAGACAGCTGTTCTTTATGCGATTTTCAATTCCAATAATTCGGAAACAGAAGATCATAACCCTATACAAAAAGCTCAGCACCGCCGCTGAGCTTTTCCATTTACGTTATATTATTTTTTTGCCACTCTTGTAAATTCCTAACTTTTTTGCTCTCTCATTTTTATTCGTCATGTTTGATAACTATTTTGGTGAAAACTTATTGTTCTTCAAGCTGTTCCTCAACAACTCCTAACAGGAAATTGCCAAAGTCATCTGCAATTAAGTCGGTCTTTTTGTAGCCGGTACCGGTGTCCTCCGCAAGAATGACCTTAGGCTCGCCGTTTTCATCAATATCAGAATGATCGAGGAATATCATTCCTCCGTCATCAGCAAACTGCAATGCTATCCAATCTTCTGGTATATTACCCTCTTCTCTTTCGTGAAGAGTCCATTCAACCATGCAGCCTTCATACTCACCATCGTCCTCAAAATCCTCGTTCAGTATTCCGTAGAGCTCGACACCGGAAAATTCAATATACCCGAACTTGGAGAGATATTCAGATTCCTGCTCGGAGAATTTAAGTCCGAGAAGCTGTTCTGCTTTTTCGATGATTTTAGGGGATTTTTTGCCGCCCTTGTCAAAATCCTCACATTTCTTAACAAGCTTTATAGCTTTATCAAAGTTTTGTTTGCTCATTATCTTCGCTCCTTAAAGATAAATAATTCTTCATTTGTTATTACGGTCAGAAAATAATAATAATGTCAATATTTACATTATAACCAAAACCGCAAACATTTATATACCATAAAGTCATTATAACACTATAACTGGTGCGTGTCAATAACTTTTAAAGAAAATGTATGATTTTTACAATTCTTACGCGTTATAATATTATCTTGACATACAAAATGATTTGTATTAGTATCATTACGCTATTTTGACAAAGATTTTTTATCGACAGCGTAGGCTTTCAGCCCCTTTGCAAGTTCGGCAGTCTCGCGGCGGGCATCCGCACCGTCCGTGAGGACAGTCACCCACTTGCGGTCGGGCGCGAAAACGAGCGTGTAGGTCAGCGCGGCGTTTTCCTCGTCGCTCGCGGTGTAGCCTTTTGCTTTCATCATGTCGGTAAAAGCCTTTTTGAACTGCGCTTTTGTGAGGTTCTGCGCGTTATGAATGTGTGTGGTTGTAAATGATGTGCCCATGGCGGTTTCCTCCCATATTTACCTGTTTAAATTATATAGCCAAGCCGGCGCTTCGTTTTCACTAATTATATAACAACAAACTTTTCTTGTCAATACCCACCGAAAAAATGATGACCATTGACAACTTCACTCGGTTATGATAAAATAACTGTAAAGAAATCAAAAAGGAGCAAAACCATGCTGACAGCAAAAATGATGTCGTATATGCTTGTATATGGCTTTAAGACGATAATTCTTCGCAGAAAAATACCCGTGATCGCAAGTGTTATCCTGACCGATCTCTGCAATCTACACTGCAAGCACTGTTCGGTAAACAATATCGAACGAAGGATATACAGCTACGATTCGGTTATGCGCGATATAAAAACTATGTACGATAAGGGCGCACGGATACTTATGCTGTACGGCGGAGAGACCATGCTTTGGCACGACGGCGAAAAAAGCGTTTCCGATATCATTCGCGCTGCGCGGAGAATGGGGTATTTCAACTGCAATATCGTCACGAATGGAACTATAACCCTCGACATTCCCGAAGCCGATACTGTCCTTGTGAGTCTTGACGGCGGCAGAGAAAAAAACGATCTTATCAGAGGCAGGACATAAGATACCATACTTAAAAATATCCGCGGCTGCAATACTAAAAATATATGCCTGTACATGGATATAAACAAGCTGAACAAGGACAATATATTCAATGTCGGAAATCTTGCATATCACGAGAAAAATATCAAGGCTGTTTCGTTCAACTTCCATACGCCATATCCCGATACGAAAAGTCTTGCGCTGACCAAAAATGAGAAATACGAATGTTGTAAAAAGATCGAAGGAATGATGGCGGCAGGAATACCCGTATTCAACCTTAAAAGCACATTTCCGTATATGATAAACAACAGCTTTCCACGTCCGACCTATCAATGCGAGGTCATTCAGGAGGGCAAAACATGGTTCTGCGGAAGGTGCATAGATATAAAGGGTATGTGCGATAACTGCGGGTTTATGTTCGTCTGCGAATACGCACTTGCATTTTCGGGAAATGTCCGCGTGCTTCTTGATATGCTGTTCACCTACATAAAATATATCTGAACATAATACCGAAAGGAAAACAAAATGCGAAATAACACGATAGCTTCCGCGGCACGGATATGGCTCACAAGGACTTTTAAGCCGTTTGAGTTCACATCGAAATATGAGGACGATCTTCCCTTTAGTAGATGTGATGATCTCGGGTTATATATCCATATCCCGTTTTGCAGGAGGATTTGCAAATTCTGTCCGTACTGCAAGACATATTATCAAAAAGAAATATGCGATAAATATATAGAAGCGCTCATCAAAGAGATACATATGATCGGCGGGAAAACAAAAGCTAAAAAGAAGGTAACAAGTCTGTATTTCGGCGGAGGAACACCCGCGCTTGCGGCGGAACGTCTGCCCGAGATAATATCGGCAGTCGGGGAACATTTTTATATTACCGACGGTATCGGGACAGAGCTGCACCCCGATAATGTAACTGTATCTCTTTTGACACAATTAAGATCGGCAGGCGTGACAAAGATAAGCATAGGAGTTCAGTCGTTCGGACGTAAATATGCAAATATACTCGGCAGAGAACCCACCGATATTAAAGTTCTTAAATATGCCCTATCAAAAGTTAAGTTCGATACCGTTTCGATCGACCTTATATTTGCGCTGCCGCATCAGACATTTGCCGATATAAAAAAAGATATCGACACTGCTTTTTATGTGGGCGGGAATCACGTTGCGATATATCCGTTCATAGATTTCACTTTCACCAAAAGCAAAATACCCGCGATGAATAATCCGGAAAAGAAGATACTGCTTGAAAAGACGGTCAAATATTGTACGTCAAAAGGCTATGAAAGGACTTCGATATGGACTTTTTCAAGCGTTAAAAATGCCGAATATTCTTCAATGACAAGGGATAATTTTCTGGGCTTCGGCTGTTCCGCGACTACACTGCTGAAAGACCGCTTCAAGATAAACACGTTTTCCGTAAAGGAATACTGCCGCAGGATAGAGAATAAAATGCTGCCCACGTCGCTCACGATACATTTCACCAAACGGCAAAGAATGGTGTATTATCTTTTTTGGAAGCTATACAGCACGCAGCTCGACCCCGCCGATTTTGAACGGTTTTTCGGAACAAAGCTCGGCAGAATGTACGGTGCGGAGCTGTTCCTCGGAGTATGTTTCGGTCTGCTTGAACGCAGAAACGGAAAATATCTTTTGACCGCAAAAGGCACTTACTACTATCACTTTTTTGAGAATTTCTACACTCTGTCATATATCGACAAGATGTGGGGAATCATGCGCAGAAGAGCTTTCCCCGAAAAAATGATATTGAAATAAAATATATCCCCGACGGAGAGCTATTCTTCGTCGGGAATGATGATTAAGTTTTCCATAAGGTGCAGGCGCTCCGAGAAAAAATCCCTCAAAACCCTTCCTTCCAACGGCGGATATTCTCTTTCACAAAGCCAAATCCGCCAATGTTGAAAGAATCCCGAGACAGTTCTTCTTCGGTGAACCACGGGGTAACATCTCCGCCGCTTCTGTCAGCGACAATGTGGAAGCATACCGCGGGGATAAAGCTCTGCCCGATAAGATAGCATTTCTCGCCGTTTTCGTTCACCGCCTCATCGACGATCATAACGACATGGCTGTCATTGCATATGATATCGCCCGTGCGAAGCTCGTCGGGAGCAATTACCCGAGATTCCTTATGCAGCGAGAGCGTTCCCGCGTAATTCATGACCTCTTTTAAGTAGTTTCTGTACTGCTGTTCGCTGTCATCGGGGAGTGCTGCTGGTATCTCGCAGGAAAAATCGCCGAATACGAACATTCTCTTTCCTTCTCTCCAACGGCTGTAATCACATTCATCGCCGTTAGAGAACAGAAACGAAATCTTATCGTACTGCCCTTTTTCGTAGTAATAATCGCTGTAAAGCCTGATAATGCTGTCCGCGCACTGCTGATATCCCTCGTCGCCGAGACTAATGTCAAACACCGCGGCGGCGTAAGACGATTTTATAGCTCTGCCGTCATACGCGGGAAGCTTGATGTCGTCGGGCAATAGCGGATATTTTCGCAGACACTCCCCGAAGCTGCCGTTTTCGGCAGGTACGCGGGCAAAGCCGTAGGGAGGTAAAATCCTCGATTCGAGCGTCATGCCCTCCGCGTTTAAACATTTTATCTCGAAATCCCTCCCCTCAGGCTCGACGGTAAGCTCTGCGGCTTTCCATTTCGGATTGACGCGGATATAAACGGCGGTCAGCGCAGCCGCGAAAAACAGCAAAAAGATGATAATGATGACTGCTTTGATTTTTTTTGAATTTTTCATTGTGTCTCCTTCTTTGCGGTTGATTTTAACTGTCTAATATGATATAATTATATCATATCTTATCCGAAAAAACAAGTAGGGCAAGAGAAAAAACGCATCGAGCATTTTTTCTGATTTTTTAATCATCTACGTTTATAAGTTTCAAGATCATCAAATAAAGTGAGGTAAATAAAATGAATATCGAAAGTCAATTCAA
>JAILFF010000262.1 GCA_024697705.1 Ruminococcus sp. | reverse complement strand
CCGAAATGATTTTGTGTATCTCGTGGGTCAGCGTGTCCGCAAAGAGAGGCTTTGCAAGTATGCTGTCGATGCCTTCTGTTTCAGCCTCCGTTTCGGGGATATCCCGGCTGTACCCCGTCAGCATGATAACGGCTGTATCTCTGTTGTCGAACGTATGTATCTGCCTCGTCAGCTCAATGCCGTTCATTTCGGGCATCTTGTAATCCGTTATGAGAATATCGTATGCCTTGCCCGAACCATACGCTTCGCGGATAAGTCTCTCCGCAAGCCTGCCTTCGGTGAAGGTATCCGCTTCTATCCCGATGGCTTTTAATACCGGCTTGGTATGCTCGCCGGCTATCTCGTCGTCGTCAACGATAGCGGCACGAAGTCCCTGCGGAAGCTTTATACCATGCTTGCCCTCTGCTTTTCGTTCGGACACGCTCAGCTTTACGGTAAATGTCGAGCCCACGCCCTTTTCGCTCTCGACCTGTATATCTCCGCCCATCATCTCGACGAAATTCCTGGTGATTGCCATTCCGAGACCGCTTCCGCCGTATTTGTTCGTAGTGGTGGCGTTCTCCTGAGAAAAGCTCTCGAATATCTTCGGGATATAATCCTTGTCCATTCCGATGCCCGTGTCTTTCATGATAAACCTGAGCGTGCAGATACCCTCAGCCTGCGAGATCTGTTCGACCGTCAAAGTGACGCTGCCGGGCGTTTCGGTGAACTTTACCGAATTGCCGAGAATATTTATCATGACCTGCTTCAGTTTCAGATCGTCGCCGATATAATAGACCTGTCCACTAACCCCTCGCACACCCACTGACAAAATCTTTTACCATGCTGCTGCGTTGTCCTCCTCACCGGGCGCCAGCCCGCTTTCGTCGTCCGCCTTGCATCATGGCAAAATATTTTGCCATTGGTTGCACGAGTGGTTAGCGGACAGGTCTAATAATCGTTCAGCTCGCCGACGATATTGCAGTCGTAGTCAAGCCCTTTATCCTGACACTGACCGTTTATGATAATGTTTATCTGATCCAAGAATTCGCGGAAACAGAATTCCTCGTTTTTTATGACCATTCGTCCCGACTCGATGCGGCTCATGTCGAGGATATCGTTTATCAGCCCCAGCAGATGCGCGGCGCTTGCTCCGATCTTTTCAAGATGCTCTCTTGTCTTTGGCGGAAGATCGGGGTCGCGCAGTGCTATGTTGTCGAGACCGATTATCGCGTTCATCGGAGTCCGTATCTCGTGGCTCATATTGGATAGGAAGCTGGTCTTGGCACGGCTGCTTTCCTCTGCCAGCGCTTTTTCGACCTCCATCTGCTTTTCACGTTTTTGCAGTATGCCGTATATCTTCAGAAGAGTGACGAGCGCAAGACAGATAAGCGCTATCTGAATGAAGCTTGCCGTTTCCAAAGCGCTTTCGATGCGGTTCATTTCATCTTTTATCAGGGCATTGTGCTGATCTTCGTTGTATGTCTCGCTGTCGTACAGCGCATGATAGGTCCTGATATTTTCTTCGGAGCGACTGATCGCCTTGTCCGTCGTCTGATGCATCCATATGCTTGAAGTAAAAATTATAAGTCCCATCAGAACTATCCACGCAACAATGGAGTGTCCCATTCTGCGCTCCTTGTCTTTGATAAGAAACGCACGGAAATAAAGGAATCCGAGTATGCTCCAGATAGTCAGAATGAAATATGATTCGAGCGAAAGCGTGCTGATCGAAAGAATGTTCGGTATCAGGAATTCGAGCGCAAAAAGAATGGATATTATCATTCCCGCAATGCCCGCCGCCGCGTTTTTCGTATCTTTGTTCTGCCTTGCAAGTCTCCACGCGGAAGCCGAAGCCAGCGCGTAAGCTATCGTTGCGCCGACTGTCGTTACGTCAACTATCCAGCTTATCGCGGTCCTGCCGAAGAAAGGAAGAACGAGCGAAGCGATGAATATGGAAACGATCGCGTTTTTCGGCACACAGCGCTTGTCTCTTCTGCCTATCCATTCGGGGAAAAGCCCGTCGTCCGACAGCGAGCACAGCAGCCTGCTAAGCGCGATATAGTTGCCTATCAGCCCCGTGAAGATAGCCCCGAGCGCCGCAAGTCCGAGTATTACCGTACCTGCGTTTCCGAGGGCGGTATGAGCCGCAAAGAACGTCGGCAGCGAAGCGTTTCCCGAATAGCTGTCAAGATCACCGATATAATCCGCCCACGTTCCGCTGCCTTCGGGGAGCGCCCTTACAGCAAGCAATGTCAGAAGTATATAAGCGACAGCTGCGGTAATAACCGAAACAAGCATGATGCGGAACGATTTTTTGAGCGGGAATTTTGATTCCTCTGACGAATGAGTGACCGATTCAAACCCGACAAACGCCCACGGAGCAAGCGCAAAGATAGTGAAAACACCGATCTTCGGGTCTTTGCCTTCGGCGAAAGCGGGGACGGCTCCTCCGCCGCAGCTGTCAGAGGATATCGCCCCCGCAAAGCAGACAACTACTCCCTCAAACAGTATTGCCGCCAGAAATACCTGCACCGCCGACGACAGCTTTCTGATAAAGCAAACCAGTGTCGCCGCGGAAAGCGCAAACCCCGAAAGAAGTATCTCGCCGACATAGATATCATAGCCCGCGATAGTGTAAAGATGACCGAACCTGAACGCATCGCCCGGCACCGTTCTTGCGATGAGCGGCAGCGCTGTGGCGTTAGCCCAGATTATCGCAATATACGTGATTATCAGATACCACGCGCTCAGAAAGCCGTGATCGTAGCCGAAAGCCTTTTTTGTATAGGTATAGATACCGCCGCAGTCGGGGTAACGGTTCATCAGATAATGGAAATTCACCGCGAGAACGAGCATGACCATTCCGCCGAGCCCGAGTCCTATTGCCGTTCCGACGGGACCCGCGATAGGCAGAAACGTCGTTCCCGGCATCACAAACGAGCCCCAGCCCACACTGCACCCGAAGGACAGCGCCCACGCTCCGAGCGATCCGAGATATTTTTTATTGTCCGTTTTGTCCATATAGATCATACCTCTTGCGGGAAAGCTCAGCCCTGTTCGTATTTCCGTATGCCGTCAGCCGTTTTGCCGTACAGAGCCGCTATCTCGGCGAGCTTTGACGATACCTCCGGGTCCGAGAGAGTTCTCGGGTTCCCCGGACGGAATTCCTCTGCGATCTCCGAAGCCATTTCCGAGAGCGTGACAAGTCCCGGATTCGCGCAAACGCCTTTCATTGCGTGAGCCTTCTCAAAAAGCTCCGTCGGCTCGGGACTCTTTCCCGCGTCGAGAAGAGCGTCAACTACGCCGTTTTTCGTAAGCTTTCTGATTTGCTTGTCGATGAGCTTGTCCATGCGAAGCACGCGGACAGCCTGTTCGTAATCTCCGTCAATTTCGGAATATAATTCCTGTATCGTCATAAATTTCAGCTCCTTGTTCTTGCTTTTTTAGATGTTCGCCGTATGTCCCTGTTTTGCGTGTGCTTGCTTCTCGGGACAGCGGACGATTTGAAAAAGTCAAAAATAATTCATCACTTGTACATCTATTATAACATATAAATCGTAAATTGTCCGGCATTTTTTATGATATTTTGCGATATATTGACACTGTTCATAACAGACTTGCGTGTCTAAAAGAATTATTTTTACCGATCTCCGCCAACGCTTGACATTTGTACTTTGACGGTGTATAATATTACGGTAAGCCGAACCAATATCATTCAAAAAAGGGGAAAACCAACTTATGCAAAATAAACTGAGCTTTTATGAAAAAATGAAAAACAAGATCATCATGCGCGCCGATAATAATCCGGGATTGTTCATGGTCTTGCTCATACTTGCCGTAAATATCGTGTTTATCGCGATATCGACGGGTCTGCTGATGCTCCTTCCCGAAAACGAGGGCAGAAGCTTTACCGAGATGATCCGCTTCGCTTTCACGCTGATGGTAAACCCGAGCGGAAGATATCAGTACAGCGATTACCCGATCTCGCTTATAATCACTACGGTGGTCGTGCTTCTCGGTATGATCTCCCTTACGGGCGGTACGGTAGGTTTTGTCACGAGCATTATTACGGGCGTTCTCGAAAGATCGGCTGCTGCCCGAAGAGCGCTCAAGCTCAAAAAACATATCGTGATACTTGATTACAATCATAAAGTACCCTCGATAATCTACGATTACTGCTTTGACGATATGAAGAATACCTACATAGTTATTCTTTCGGACAAGGATAAAAAGGAGATCAGAAATCAGATCGACAATATTTTCAGCGTACATCAGGCAAAGAAAAGATTTAAAAACCTTATTATCCGTCAGGGAAGTCCGTTCTCAAAGCTTGCGCTCGACAGGATAGCGCTGAAGGATTCAAAGACCATTATCCTTATGACGTCGGACGGCGAAAACGACCGCGAAAGCCATGATTTCAGCGTTTTCAAGCTCTTTATGTTCGTAAACGGCTATCTTGGCGGGAATCCTTCGGGAAACGGCAATTCGCCGTGCATACTCGCCGAGGTCTCCGACGGCAAGACGGAAAGGCTCATAAGGGAATATCCCTTCAAGACGAGCAGCAATTGTTTCCCGGTAAACTTCAACGAGCTGCTCGGAAAAATAATGGCTATCACCGCTGTTATGCCGTCTCTCTG
This sequence comes from Ruminococcus sp., assembly GCA_024697705.1. Classification (GTDB taxonomy): domain Bacteria; phylum Bacillota; class Clostridia; order Oscillospirales; family Ruminococcaceae; genus YE71. Next base: position 12,658 of record JAILFF010000262.1, on the reverse strand, counting down.
CGATACCATTCTCCATCTTATAAGCTTTGAGGGCGTAGAATTGTATCTTGAAGATGTCCCCGGATCGGTATCCGTCGCGGACGATCTGAAACGGCAAAGTTCGTCCCTGCCGATACTTGACTCGGGCAAAAGGCGGCTGTATATCTCCGAAAGCGAGGACGATATAAGAAACGTCGGTACAAGCGATTATAAGCTGAAAAAGCCGCTTCCCGAAAAGAAGTTCGTTCCCTGCATCATCAATGACAAGTCGAAGATATTGATAATCGGCTCAAACAGCAAGCTCGGCTATATTCTGGAGAGCCTTGTGTGCTTCAAAAATGAATTCCCGGGATTCGGGCTGAAAGTAGTTCTGATGGACACCGAGAAGAATGAGGAAAAGATCAGAAGTTACGTTGCCGCGCCCGAATACAGCACGCTTTTCGGCGATGGGGAAAGCGGCGCTGTCATCGTAAAGGATATTTTCGACCCGTTCACCTCGGGGGAAGGCGGCTCTGTCCTTGAAGGCGTTAATTCGGTGCTGTTCCTTTCGGACGATGACTGCGATGAGACCAACGTTGATGAAAAGCCGCTTATCTTCTGGAACAGTCTGAAACGTTTCGATACTCTTGACAAGCACAACTGCATCGTTGAGGTGCTTGATATGCAGAACGAAAATGTCATCGAGCGAAGAAATCAGGATCAGGTCGTTGTCAGCGAAAGATTTATCAGCTGTCTGTACGCGCAGCTTGGCAAAGACCCCGTGCGTCTCGATTTCATCAAGGATTTGATAACATTTGAAAGCGACGCAGCGTCGATCAATTCGGAAGACAGGCTTTCAAATGATTACAGTATTCTTTCGGTCAAGTCCTCGCTGTTCTTCAAGAACTATGCGGGCGACCTGAAATTCGGCAGCAAGCGCGAGCTGATTTTGTGGGTATACGAAGCTACGGGACACGAATATCTGCCTATCGGCTGCGTGAAGAACAATATAAGCTATCTGTTTTCGAGGACGGAGGGCAGCGGCGACGGGCTCGATACGGCGGTGCTTTTGCCCAAGAACGACGACGATAGCCTTAAGATCGTACAGAATGACCTTACGCTCGGAAACGATGACGAGATCATCGTAATGAAGCTCGGATAACAAAATAACACCGACATCTTCGCGATGCCGGTGTTTTTTAATTTTTTATTCTCTTACGAAATCAGCTCACATTGCTGTTACGCAAATTATTTGGCTTGATACGCCGGGAACCTTTTTGCCGTCAATGATCTTGAAGCTCCTTATGCGTAAATAGTATTTCTTGCCGAAAGTAAGACCGCCTACCGTATAGGTCGTCGTGGAGTTATCATTAATAATGATCTCCTTCTTCTTGTCGAACGTACTGCTTTCCGAGCCTTGGATCTGATATCCGTCGGCATAGGGGTCTTTATTCCAGTTCATTTCGACGCGCCCGTAGAAGCCTGCTATTGCTTCAAACGACAGCTGCGCGGGTACGATATAGTAATATGCTTTCGTTCTTCCGCTGAATTTTCCCGTGCCTGTGACAGTTACCATCGCTCTGCCGGGTTCGGTGTGACCCTTCACGCAGAACGTATAATCCCTGTCTTTCACAAGGGTCTCGTCGTTATAAGTTACTCTGAGCTTTGGCATAACGGGTCTGCCTGTGTAAGCTACGCTTTGGGAGGATAATTCAACGGTGGCGTTGCTGATGTCGGTTTTGATCCAGTCGGCGGTAGCTTTGTAAATATTTTTCTGTCTGTTGTCATACCATAAAAGCAGCTCATTTTTTCTTTCGGCGACATTTAACGTGCTCTTGTTCCATCTTTTGGCGTCCTGATTCCAGCTTTCCTGAAGCGACTTGCCGTAGGTGTTGAAATAGTTGTTCACATATTCGGGCAGAGCCTTGCGCAGATCGAGCGTATCCATAAACTTCCGGCGGTAGGCTGCTTTAAAAGAATCCTTTTCAAAAAGATAACTGCCGAAATTATAATTCTCGGTGTGTATGGAAGACCATCTGTTTGCGTAGTATTCGTAATAATCGCGGTCAAAATCCCACACGGGGCCCAGTTTCAGCAGAGAACTCGCTTTAGGCGAGTACCAGTACATATTAGAACCTGCGCAGTCATCGTTGCACAGATAATCCTTCGTAAGGAACCACGTAACGGCGCTGTCGAGGTCAACGGCAGAGAGATAATCGGTGTCGCTGTCGCTCATGATCTTGGTGGCGGCGTCGGTCATTTTTTCAATTACAGCGGCTTTCTGATCGGGTTCGAGGTCGCCCGCTTCGGGCTCTTTGAAGGTAAAGCCGACATGAGGGTCGATTCCGTCGAATTTGAAATAATCCCCTTCATTTTCAGCCCACCAGTAAGCGTCGTTTTCGATAAGGAAGCCTTTTTTGCTGAAATCAAGGTCTTTGTTCATCTGCTCGACCGATTCGACGAGAATGTAAACGCCCTTGTAATCTCCGTTATAGGAAAGGTTGACATATTCAAAAGAAGGCTGCCATTCGCTGCCCAGGTATTCCGAAGTGAAATTCGAGAACAGGAATTTCAGGTCGGTACCCGAATTCAAAAGAAGCCATTTTTTCGAGCCGCCCTCTTTGTCGTCTGTGCCGAAGGAATATGCGTTTTTGAACTTGAGCTTGTAGGGAAGCTTTTTCGCCACGGCGGAGGTATTTCCTCTGACCTTGATCTGAGCGGTCGTGTCGGTGATGGTCTCGGTAACGCCGTCGGGGTCGATGTATTCCATGGTACACGTCACATAATCATTTTCTATGACTGTACAGCCCCAGGCGTTTTCGATGCCGTCGGGAGTGAGTATCTCATAAGGCGGGGTGTCTTTGTATTCCTCGCCGGTAGTAATATTTATCGTTGCGATGCTTCTCTGCGCGGGCGCGGCTTCGGCGGTCACATCGCCTGCGGGGGCAATTATAAAAATGCCTGCCGTCAAAGCGAACGAGCATAAAGCCGATGTCATTTTTTTAAGAGTCATACACATTTTCCTTTCGTATAGCAAGACAAAACAATATATACTATGTTAATTATATCAGATAAATGCGACCGAATGTTGAACATATCATTATAATATTATGAACATAAGATCAATTTGCAAACTGACCGTATTGTTCCCAAGCCGTTATTTCTGCCCTTTTTATTTAAAATCGTTGTTTTTAGGGCTGATACATCACGCTGTCCGAAGCTTAAGCTTTTATATATATAACATAATATGTCTAAATTAAAAGAAAAATCATTTGTTTGCACAATTGAAAAAAGCGTTTTCTGTACAGAACGCCCAATGAATTCCCGCAGTTTTGCAGTCTGTTGACATTTGACTTAAGATGTGCTATGATATATGATAGGAAAACGGCATATCCTTTCGGTCTGCCGTCTCGGAGATAAACTATGTAATAACGGGGTGAAAAATATGGAAATGAAGAAGTGTCCTTTCTGCGGTGAAGAAAACAATGCCGATGCGGTAAGCTGCGGCTACTGTGAAAAGCCTTTTCCGAAGCCCGAGGCGTTGGACGGCGCTCCTCACACCGAGGGCGAGCTTTCGGCGCAGTCGCTCAAACAGGCGAAAAAAGCAGGGTTCGTTATCGAGGACGGCGTGCTGAAAAAATACAAGGGCAAGGGCGGGAACGTCGCTATCCCCGAAGGCGTGACGAGCATCGCAAGGGGTGCATTCTGCGACTGCAAATCCCTGAAAGGCGTAACTATCCCTTCGGGTCTGACGGTCATCGGAGACAGCGCGTTCGCTTTCTGCCGCTCGCTGACAAGCGTTGTCGTTCCGGAAAGCGTTATGGGTATCGGCAAGGGCGCTTTCTACAAATGCACGTCGCTTTCGTCGGTAACTGTCCCCGCAAGCGTGCAGGGCATCGGTTCGCTGGCGTTCAACGAATGTCCGCGGCTTACTATCCATTGCCCCGTCGGCTCTTTTGCCGAAGAATATGCCCGTGAGGAGGGCATTAAGGTCGTCCTGACCGACGGCGAAGCCGTTCAAAAAGAGCAAGAGCCCGAGCCCGCGGAAGAAAGCTTTCTCAGCGACGAATTCGAGATCGACATTCACGATGGAGAAGTTATCCTTACAAAGTATCTTGGCGAGGGCGGAACCGTGGTCATCCCCGACGGCATCACGCTGATCGGCGAGGATGCGTTCAGAGAGTGTCTTTCCTTAAGAAGCGTCAGCTTTCCCGAGAGCGTGAAGAGCGTCGGTTATCTGGCGTTCTATTCGTGCAAATCTCTTTCACAGGTGTCTTTTTCCAAAAGCGGCAGTCTGTGGGAGGTGGGCGAAGGTGCTTTTTCATTCTGTGAATCGTTAAAATTAGTGCGTCTTCCGGGAACGCTCACGAACATCAACGAGAATGCGTTCAGTTTTTGCAAGAAGCTCTCGGGCGTTTCGATACCCGACAGCGTTAAAGAGATCGGCGTGACCGCGTTTTCGGAGTGCCCGAAGCTGACGCTTTATTGTGTGAAGGGTTCCTATGCCGAGCAGTTTGCGGAGAAGAATTCGATCAAGTGTGAAACGGTAGAATAGAGGGTAACGATATGAGCAAACAGGCAAAACGCGGTTTTCTTCCTACCGACGAACGCGATTTCGGCGAGAAAAATCTTCCGAAGCTCCGCCGCGCCGCCGAAGAGGTATACTTTCTCCTTAACCGCGGCTACCCCGTAACGAGTACGACGCGGTTCGTCGGCGATCATTATCTTCTGAGTGAACGTCAGCGTTTGTCGCTGGCACGGACGGTCTCTCCCGAAAAAAGTATCATCTCCCGCAAAAGCCGCGAGATAACGGACATATCGGATCGGACTATCTGCATCGACGGCTTTAATGTCATCATCGGCTTGGAGATAGCCTTTTCGGGCTCGATGCTTTTCCGCTGCATGGACGGCACCATACGCGACCTCGCGGGGCTGCACGGCACCTACCGCCTTATCCCTCAGACCGACAGGGCGATAACTGCGCTGCTCGGTACGCTTGAAAAGCTCCGCGTAAGCCGTGCTGAGATCTATCTCGATCAGCCTGTTTCAAACTCGGGCAGGCTTCGCGGACGAATTTTCGAGCTTGCGGAAAACATCGGCTTCGATCTGGACGTAATGATCGAAAACCCCGTTGACGCGATCTTAAAGACAAAGCCGCTCGTTGCTTCGGGCGACGCGATAATCCTTGATGAATGTGAGAACTGGTTCAATCTGGCTGCGTGTGTCATATCCGATAATATAGGCGAGTATGACTATATTGATATATCTCCGATAGGCTGAAATGATTCAGTACCCCGAAAGAACGGACGTGCGCTCTATCGGGGTATTTTTTTACACACTTAAGCATAATTTACAGAGAAATAAACTAAATTTCATATTTTAGACAGATTTCACTTGCATTTTGCATCCGCATATGCTATAATATACTATATGTTGATTTACATTCGTCTGTATAATTCGTCACCGACGTTAAGTCGGAACGTGCAAACACTTCCTTGTGGAGGGGATAGATAATGGAATTCAGAATGAAAGCCTGCCTTAAACAGACAGCTGCCGCCGTGACCGCTCTTACGCTGGCACTCGGCGCCGTTCCCGCAGGCGCGGAGATAAGCGGTGTTCCCGTTCCCGCCGCTGTTGTGGCAAGCGCCGCCGAGCCCGGGATAAACTCAAAGGACGTTACTATCTACGCGGTAAGCGAGGCGTTTAAGGATTCGCTCAGAATACCCTCGAAATATCATCAGACCTACAAGCTCAAAGTCACGGGCGCAGATGCGGAAGACGTCACTTTTGAAACAGTGGACAGCTTCTATATCAATTGCTCCGACGAGGGCGTTATTTCGGTAAATAACCTGTACTTCGGTGATTTTTCGGTTAGCTGTACCGTCGGCGAAAAGAAGTTCGACGTCAAAGTCCATGTCAAGGACTACGGCGCCGTTTATACCGAAGAAGTCCTCGACAAATTCGTCAAGGATAATATCACCGACAAAATGACCGTCGCCGAAAAGCTTGAAGCAATTGCAAAGTATGTCAGCGGCAAGAACTACGACCGCGATATTCAGTCGGTCCAGGGCATGATAATTACCGGCGGCGGCGACAGCCTTGCCGCTTCAAACACCGTTATCGCGCTTGCAAAGAAGATCGGGCTCGACGGCTGGACAAGAGACTGCTTCCGCGATGAAAACGCTTCGGAGGATCATGTTGACGCGATGATCGCCGACGGCGAAAAATACTACGAGGTAGACGCGGGGAAGTCCGATAAGAATTCGCGTAGCTATACCGTAAAGGAAAGACTTTCCCTTTTCAGCACACGCCCGAACGAGGAGCTTGAAGGCGTGGAGGTATACCAGTATGACGGCAAGGAAATGCCCGAGGTGCTTGAAATACCCTCGCAGATCGGCGAAAAGCCCGTCGTATCTGTCGGCAGTTCGGCTTTCTGTTACGTGATCGGCTTGAAAAGGATAGTGATTCCCGAAACGGTGAAGAGTATCGGTTACGATGCATTTTTCGGTATCAAGGAGCTTGAAAGCGTTGTTCTGCCCGCGTCGGTAGTGCATATTGACGATAATCCCTTCGGCTGCTGCAACAGGCTTTCCGAAATAGAATGTGCGGAGGGAAGTGCTTACTCGTTCGCCGACGGAGTGCTTTACACGGGCGGCGGTACGGTGATCGTTTCGGCGCCGAGCGCTTCGACCGTTAATATCGGCAGCGGGGTGAAGGAGATCGGCGCTCACGCCTTCTGGGGAAATAAGCAGATCAAGCGCGTTGTGATCCCTGCGACGGTCGAAAAGCTCGGAGACCTTCCGTTCGGCTATGCTGAGAATCTCCGTTCGATCATGATCGAGGAGGGCTGCGAGGCGGCTCTTCCGCCGGGACTTGCCTATAAGACGGGCGTCAGCGAGCTTTTCGTTCCCGAAAGCATTACCGAAGAATACATTCCCAAAGAGCTTGAAGAGCTTTACGAGGGCACGGACAGCGGCATTTCCGCGTTCTACGATGATTATAACGTTACGGATATAATCGGCTTCACGGGCAGCTTTGCCGAGCAGTTTGCCGAGAAATACGGGTTTAAGTTCGTGGAGACCGACAAAAAGAGCCGCGTTATCGGAGCAAGCATACAGCTCGGCGGCAATATCGGCGTGAATATCTATCTCAAACCTTCGATGGACAGAGTCAGCAGGGGAGCCTATGCGGTCATTACAGGTCCCAACGATACCGACGGCGGCGAGATGTATGTCTTCCGCGACAACGATGCCGATGACGGCGTTTACAAGCTTTCAGGCAGTGTGAACGCGGGTCAGATGAACGAAAGGATTACGGTGAGGGTATACAATGCCGACGGAACTCCCATCACGCTCACCAATGAGGACGGCAGTTCGACGTATATGAACGCTTATACATACAGCGTCCGCGACTATATCGACGCGGTAGAAAGCCCCTCGTTCAGCTGCGGCAGCGAGGAAGAGACCAAAAAGATCAAGGAGCTTGTAAACTCGATCAAGGTCTACGGCGTCTGCGCGAAGAAGTTCTTTGATAAGGAAATGGGCATCAAGGCAGAGGAAAACCCGATCACGGACAACGACTACGATCTGAGCGACGTTATCGAAACAGCGCTTAGAAATAAAGGCTATGAGGCGGTCATCAAGAAATCCTCCGACGAGCTTAAGGCGACTTACGGCTACACGCTGATACTCCGTTCGGAAACAACGCTTCGGCTTTATTACAATCTACCCGATCGCAGGATAAGCAGTGTTACTGTCAAGAACAAAGACAACACCGATGTGAAGAACGTGCGTTTCGGAGAAACGGTCGATGCAAATGGCAAGCCGATAATGTACGCCGAGATACCCGACATACCCGCCGCCGAGCTCGGAACAAGCTACGAAATGATGATAACAACTGAGGACGGCGAATTCCTGAGCATAAATGCATCTCCGATAAGCTATGTTTGTGCGGTTCTCAAAAACTACGGCGGCAAGGCAGAGGGCAGGGAGCTTTGCGACGTATCGAGAGCGCTTTACAAGTATTTTGCCAATACTGCCGAATATTTGAAATAAGTATTCCATCAAACGGACATAAAAAAGAGCTTAGTTTCGGCTAAGCTCTTTTTGTTATACTACTGATAAAAGGTTAGTATATTATACAGATGTGATTATCCAGCACTGAGCGCTGCTGCCGGGAGCGAAATCCTCCGCCGATGCAGAACTGCGCGATCCTGTCATGACCTTTGTAAAATTCTCTCCGACAGACAGCCTGAATATAGATCTGCCGACAGCCGCGGCACGGATAGCGCTTCCTTTTCCGTCCTCCGCGGGCTTTACGAATTTCTTGAGATCGGCAGAAAGAAAATTGCCGTCCGCCGCACGGAGCGCAAAGCTGCCGTTATCGTTCATCACCACCGTAAAGCGCTGCTCCTTGGCGTGGTCGAGCTTGGCAAGCGCTACGCCGCCCTTCGTGGTATAGGTGAGCATCATACCGCTGCCCTCACAGCGCAGACTTACAGTTGAACCGTCCTTTATATAATTGCCGTTCTCTTCATGGCAGTCACCGTGGAACTTCATCAGCAGAGCCATAACATTTTCGGCGGCAAGCGGCACGAGCGCCTTCTGTGCCTTGTCAAAAGCGCTTTCGTCGAGCGAGGCTATCTGCGGTGCAAATTTTCCCGAAGCATTGCTGAGTCTGTTCGCGGGATTCTCAAACGAGTAGTCGGAATAGCTGTTGATGTGACGCTTGTCGAACCCGACGGGAGGATACTTCTTCGAGGTCTTATCGGCATACTGCTCAAACATATAGTGCATATTGTCGTTCTTTTCCGCATACGGCTGACTTGTGCTGTGGGGCGGGCAGGCGATATCCTCAACGAAATGCGCCGCTCTGCCGAGAACGAACATAGCTTCCTCTGTCCGTCCGCTCTTGTAAAGATTCAGCGCGGAGGTGTAATTATCTTCGAGACAGGTGCGGGCGCTTTTGAAATACTTGCCGTGCCTGTTGCGGAAATATCCGCCCTTCTGCGGGAGCGGCTTGCCTTTCAGATCGAGCGACGAGTAATAATGCAGTCCCGAGCCCTTGTCAACATCTCCTTCAAGATCGGGCGCTTTTGAACCCTCGCAGAGCTGCCGGCGGTATCTCTTGTAAAAAGCGATCATCTGGGTCTTTTTCTGGTTTTCAAAGCTGTCGAGCGCAAAGCCCGTAATAACATCGTGCGAGCTGCCGCCCCATGCGTAAGCCCTGATCGGGTTAAGAATTTTTACCGTTATCATCGCCGCGGCTGCTGCGGCTGCTATGGTTATCAGCTTGTTCATTTGATTACTCCTGCTTTCTGTTAGTTATTTATCGAGCGGTCTTACCGAGTCGCGCATGATTATTTTATGCGGAACGATGAAGATGCCGTTTTCCTTCTCCTCGCCCGGTTTTCCGAAATTCGAGATCAGCTTCTTGACGACCGTTTCGCCGAGCACCGAACAGGGCTGCTCGACTGTTGAGACCGTCGGAAGCATCATCTCGCACATGGTGATGTTGTCAAAGCCCATCACCGAAAGCTCTTTGCCGACGGTTATCCCCATCTCATCAGCCTTGTGTATCGCCGATATCGCGAGCAGATCGGAAACGCAGAATATCGCTGTCGGAGGGTCGGCAAGCGTCATCAGCTCTTCAAGCCCCGCCGCGCCGTGTTCGTACTCGAATGTTCCGAGGCTCATATAGTCCGCCCTGATCTCCAGTCCTGCTTCGGCGATCGCCCTAAGATAGCCCTTTCTTCTGCGTCGGCTGGAAGCGGCGGTGTCGTTTGCGCCGATAAAGCCGATCTTCTTATGTCCCAGCCCGATAAGCGCCTTTACCGCGTCGTAGGCGGCGAGTTCATCGTCCACCACTACGGTAAGCACATTTGCACCCTCGACTCCCTCGCAGCAGAGCGCTATATCGTAATGCTGCGAAAGCTTGTTCAGGGTCTCGGCTTGGTAGGACGTCCCGAGAAGGATCACGCCGTCCACCGTGCGGTTGAAGAGCATATTCATCTGCCGGACTTCGATCTCGCCGGTGGAATTTGACGAAGCGCAGATGATATCGTATCCTTGCTGCTGTGCGTATTTCTGTATCCCTGCGACTATTTTCATATAGAACGTATGCTCGGAGGACGGCATTATTACAAGTATAACGTTTGTTTCACGCTTTCGGAGATTCCTCCCGAGAAAATTCGGCGAATAGCCCAGCTTTGCGATAGCGATGTTCACCTTGCCGACCGCTTCTTCGGAAACGTTCGCGCTGTGATTCAGCACCCGCGAGACCGTCGCCACCGAAAGATCCGCCTCTTTTGCCACATCCTTTATGGTAACACTCATTCAGGCAAAACTCCTTTATTGGTTATTTATATTAATTATTATACCATAAATTGAGTCGTTTTGTAATCGGCAAATTTGACAAATGTGAACGTTTACAACTGGCATTTTCAACAAATTGCTTGACAAGGCATACTATATAATATATTATAATGGTTTGCAGATCGGGATATGAGAATATTATATTTTTTTCTTAAAGCAATTGCCAATTCAGCCGGAACCGAGCTGTCCGATATAGTCGCTTTTTTTATCATTTGGCACACCTCTTATTCATTGGTCGGATAAACGTTTGTACCGAACGGAGACGCTGTCCTTTTCAAGACCGCATTTATGATAGAAATTATCATTATAGTCAATGGATATCAGCTGAATAACATTTATGCCTTTTTCTTTCAGCAAGATTTCAAGCTCCGATATCAGCTGTCTGCCGATCCCCCGTTTCTTATATTCGGGAACCACAAACAGCTCCGACACAAAAAAGAAATCTTCCTCCGCATAGGGATCAACATGACCAAGCACTGCGCCTAAGATCTGTTCGTTATCCGCGGCGGCAATACCAAACGCCTGATAGTTTCCCAGAATGGCTTGCACCCTTTTCACTGCTTTTTCCTCGCTCCAATTCTCATTCCAGGGTTCCTCGGAGTATGCTAAGGACATCGCCTTTGCAAGTCCGTCTGTATCTTCTTTTTTAACGATTCGATAGTCCATTGCTTGTTCCTCCGCGGATTCCGATTTGCACTATAATAATTGATTGGGAGATGATACCGTTATGCTTGAAATATATCCCCTCGACATCGCCGCCGAGATCAGCTATGCCCGCGAATGGTGGGACAGCCGAAACCCCGCCTTCGCCGATTTTTCCGACATGGGCGGCGACTGCACAAGCTTTGTATCGCAATGCCTGATGGCGGGCGGCGCTGTCATGAACTTCACCCGCGATACGGGCTGGTATTACCGTTCGCTTGGCGACCGCGCCGCCGCATGGACCGGCGTGGAGTACTTCTACCGCTTTATCACGACAAACCGCGGCGCGGGTCCTTTCGGCAGAAATATACCCGTTTCGGACGCGGGTGCGGGCGATGTGATACAGCTCTGCGCGGGGAACGGCTGTTATCATTCGCTTTTCGTTATCGGCAGAGAAAACGGCGAGCCGCTCGTCGCCGCTCACAGCTTCGACGCCATCGACCGCCCGCTTTCGAGCTACGACTATTTCTCCGCAAGAGCCTTGAATATCCGCTATGCGCGTCGGTACGTCAGCCGCCGACGACCCTGACGCAGACTATCTCGGGCGGGTCGAAAACGCGCACGGGGATAACACTGTTGCCGAGTCCGCGGCTTATCATCATGTGCGTATTGCCCTTAATAAACTCGCCTTCGGTATATTTTGGCAGAAAGCCCTGATCGGGCGCGACAAGCCCTCCGACAAACGGCAGCCTGACCTGCCCGCCGTGGGCGTGACCCGTCAGCACAAGGTCGGGTGCGGCTTTGATGTAATCGTCAAAATACTGCGGCTCGTGCGCCAAAAGAATGATCGGAACGCTTCGGTCGAAATCCTCCGCGAGCTTGAAAAGCGTGTCGTTGTAAAGGCTTTCGTCGTCAAGCCCGCAGAGCTGAATGCGGTCGCCGTTCACGGTGATGTCAAGAGTTTTGTTATCAAGGATCGTCACGCCCGCCGCCGCTATGCCGCTGTAAAGCGTTTCCTCGTCGGCGGCTTCGAGCCAATGCTCGTGATTGCCCGTGACATAATACGTCGGACAGAGCGCGGCGGCTTGCTTGCAGAAGTCCACCGCCGTGCCGATATTCGAGTGAGTGCCGTCAACTATATCACCTGTTATAACGATAATGTCGGGAGACTGCTGTTCGATTTTTGCAAGCAGACGGCTGTTCCCCCGCCCGAAACGCGCATTATGCAGGTCTGATATCTGAACGATGTTGAAGCCGTTCTTTATTCTACTGTCGGCGAACGTATATTCTGCGACGGTGAGCCATTTGTTATTGACGATACAGAACACCGCCGCGAATATCAGTACGCAGAGCCATATTATCAGCTTTTTCTTTGTAAAGCGCTTAGGCTTGGCGGGATTTTCTTTTTTCACACAGTCAGTCTCCTTTCCCGCGAATTACCGTTGACTTTTCCGTAAAATGATGTATAATAATTGTATAAACCTCAAAGGAGCAGAAAATCATGAACACCGACAAATCACCCGCCACCCGCGCCGATATCGAAGGGTACGCAAAGGAGCATTTCGGCACTTCGGTCGAGCATTTGTGGGCGAAAAGCCCGTCCGACGGCATTTTGCGCCGCCCCGACAACGGCAAATGGTTCGCCGTGCTGATGACCGTCAGCCGCGAACGGCTGGGGCTTTCGG
>JAILFF010000254.1 GCA_024697705.1 Ruminococcus sp. | reverse complement strand
TTCATGCAACAGCGGCGCGAACGACCGTGTTTTATCTGCATGAGCTTTTCTCTGCCGTTGTGACATTCGGACATTAGCGGCTATTGATTTGCGAAAATCGCTTCGCTCTTTCGCAAATTAAAATCGGCAATTCTCTTGTTCTTACTCATTTTTGCAGAATCATCCGCTTGCGCCTTTTTTCGGCTTATTAATGAATTGCCGATTTTATTTTTAACCGTTCAGATTTCTTTCTCCGCTTTGATTCGCGCAAGTCGTGGGCTTTGTGGGGGGAACCCTTCTTAAGAAGGGTTCTCCCCCACACCCCCTTCCTAAGACTTTTGGTTTGCCTTCACTTTTGGTTTGCCTTACAATATTGAATAAATTATTAAATGTCATTTTGGGACTGGAAAAAAACAATATAATATGATATAATGATATTGGACTGTAATTGCCGCTCAAAGGCAAAATCTACTATTATGAGGTGATCTTTCATGACAGACGAAATCAAGGTACTGTATAGTGAATGGTGCGAAAAGGCTACCGAGGACGCCGACCTCGCTGCCGAACTTAAAAAGATCGAGGGCGACGAGGAGGCTATCCTTGACCGCTTCTACCGCGATCTCGAATTCGGTACCGGCGGTCTGCGCGGTGTTATCGGCGCGGGCGCTTACAGAATGAATATCTATACCGTAAGACGCGCTACACAGGGTCTCGCCGATTATGTAAACGGCGATTTCACAAACGGCTCCGTGGCTATCTCTTACGATTCCCGTATAAAATCGGACGTTTTCGCTAAGGAAGCTGCCCGCGTTTTTGTCGCTAACGGCATCAAGGTCTATCTCTATAAGGAACTTATGCCTACCCCCATGCTGTCGTGGGCTGTAAGATATTTCGGCGCTTCGGCGGGCGTTATGGTTACGGCTTCGCACAATCCCGCCAAATATAACGGCTACAAGGCTTACGGCGCCGACGGCTGCCAGATCACCCTCGATGTGGCTAACACCGTTATCGGCAAGATAAAGGACGTACCTATGTTCGGCGGCGCTAAGGTAGCCGACTTCGATAAGGCTGTCAGCGAAGGCATGATCGTCTACATCGATCAGACCTGCATCGACGCTTACCTTGACAAGGTTCAGTCGCAGAGTATCCACCCCGAGCTTATCGGTTCGAGCGGATTGAAGGTCGTTTACACCCCGCTCAACGGCACGGGCAACAAGCCTGTCCGCGCTATCCTCGACAGAGTGGGCGTTAAGGACGTGACCGTCGTTCCCGAGCAGGAGAACCCCGACGGCAACTTCCCCACCTGCCCCTTCCCGAACCCCGAGATCAGAGAAGCGCTCGCTTACGGCTTGAAGCTCTGCGAGACCGTTAAGCCCGACCTGCTGCTTGCCACCGACCCCGACTGCGACCGCGTAGGTATCGCCGTTCCTGCTCCCGACGGCAGTTATGTTCTGTTCTCCGGCAATGAGACAGGCGCTCTGCTCATGGAGTATATTTGCAGCGAGAGAAAGGCTTTAGGCACCATGCCCGAAAAGCCCGTTGCCGTAAAGACCATCGTTTCTACCGATATAGTTAATAAAATCGCTGCCGAATACGGTGTTGAGCTGCGCGAGGTTCTCACAGGCTTCAAATTCATCGGCGAACAGATCGGTCTGCTTGAAAAGGACGGCGAGGACGACCGCTACGTATTCGGCTTCGAGGAGAGCTACGGCTATCTTGCGGGCTCGTATGTTCGCGACAAGGACGCTGTTGTTGCCTCCATGCTCATCTGCGAAATGGCTGCCTTCTACCGCACGAAGGGCATCACGCTGCTTCAGGCTCGTGAGAATATGTACAAGAAGTACGGCAACTACGTTCATTCGCAGCAGTCGTTCACCTGCGAAGGCGCTACGGGTATGCAGCGTATGCAGGAGATCATGGCCGACCTCAGAAAGAACACCCCGAAGGAGATCGGCGGCTTGAAGGTCGAGAAGTTCGGTGATTATCTCGCGAGCGAAGAAGTTTGCTTCAAGTGCGGCGAGACCAAGACCATTGATCTGCCGAAGTCCGATGTTCTCGCGTTCAGACTGGAGGAAGGCGCTTCGGTAATTATCCGTCCGTCGGGCACCGAGCCGAAGATCAAGGCATATTATACAACTATCGCCGAGAACCGCGCCGACGCGGAGGCATTAAGAGATAAGATAGCCGACGATTTCAAGAAAGACCTTGGATTCTGATTTTTAGGAGGAAAATAAATGAGCCGCTATTTTGAAGAGAGATGCGAAGGCTGCGACGGCGAGTGCTTTCATTACACCGTTTACACCATAGACCCGCCGACCGAAGATCAGGTAAAACAGATCTGGGACGCGCTTGACAAGCAGTTCTCACCGCTGGAGGAAAAGGACGTTTATACCGGCTATAAGGACGTTTCGCTGAACGACGACAGTATTCAGGTCGAGCTTGACTTGGGCAACGTGCCGCCCGAATATGAAAACGACTGCGTTGAGGGAATTCTCGACGCGCTGAACAACGTTCCGGGAATCAAGACGGTCGTAATAAACGAAGGCATGGGCGAGGATTTCGATTTCTGAAACAGCCCTCAAACCTATCGGGAGGACGAATAACATGGGTTACTATTTTGAATCGAGATTTGAAGGCTGCGACGGCGAGAATTTCCATTACTCCGTTTATACCACCGAGCCGCCCACCGAGGAAAAAGTCGGCGAGATAAGAGCCGCCCTTGACAGGCAGTTCGCCCCGCTGGAGGAAAAGGACATCTACACCGGCTGGCAGAACGTTTCGCTGTACGACGGCAAAATTTGGGTCTCGCTTGACTTGGGAAACGTCGAGCCTGAATACGAGGACGACTGCATAACAGGCATTCTTGATGCGCTGAACAACGTTTCGGGTATCGAGACGGTTGTTATAAACGAAGGCATGGGCGACGATTTCGATTTTGAGTCTTTCATGGAAGAGGACTGATCGCATCTCCGAGCCTGCCCGAAACAAATCAAAAAATTACCGCCCCCGAGCGCCAAAGCCCGGGGGCGTTTTTCTTGTTCTTGTATATCACGGGCAAATCCGACTCCCGCCGAATTAGATCACAAAAAGAAAGGGGGCTGCCACGCAGCAGCCCCACATTCCGTTCCGGACTTATTCAGCCCGGAAAATTCCGCCTTGCCAAAAGCCGTTCGCCCAAACGGCTTTGCCCAAATAACAGTATAGCACATCATGGGGCGTTTGTCAAGCTGTTTAACGAAATAATCGGCGTAAAAATTCCGCGTTATTCGGTAGGAATTTTAGTGTATCTTCACCACAACCTTTGCCGCGTCCCCGACATTCTTCTTGAAGGTCTCGGCGTCGGCAGGCTTGCCCGCCACGCTGCCGTAGTGGATAGGTATGGCGCACTGCGGCTTTACGGCTTTCACCAGCTCCGCGGCGGACTTCGCGTCCATCGTGTAGGTGCCGCCGATCGGCACGCAGATAATGTCGCACTTCACCGCCCTCGCGTCGGGGGTGTCGTCGGTGTCTCCGCAGACGTAAACGCGGGTGCCGTCAACCGTCACGACGTACCCCAGCCAGCCCTTGCCCTTCGTGTGGAACGGCTTGAACGTATTGTAGGCGCGGACGGCTTCGGTCGGGATACCCGCGATAACGGCACTCTCTTCGGGAGCCATGAACGTCACGCGGCTCTCGTCGATGCCGATCTTCCCGAAATCGCCCTTCATCGCGGCGGGAGCGGCGAAAACCGTATCGGCTTTTGCGGCTTTGGCGATGTCCTCGGGCGAAAAGTGGTCGAAATGGTCGTGGGTGATGAAAATAACGTCCGCGTCGTGCGGAGCGTCTTTCAGGTGGAACGGGTCGAAATAGATGATCTTCTCCGCGCCGATACGCACGGCGCTGTGTTCGATTACGGTGATCTTGTCAAGCATGGTCAGTCCTCCTAATTATGTTATATAATGTCAGCTTATCCATTCAACATCGAGCGAGTTGATACGGCGCGTCAGGTCCTCCAAATCAGGATACCATTCGTCATAGCCCTCCGCCTGCGGGTCATCGAAATTCTTTGAAAAAAGCAAATAATATCCGCCCGTATCTTCATTATCGTGAAAGGCTTTCACGTAAAATGAACTCATATCTCCGCTTTTTATATAACCTGTTTTATTGATCGGCAGCAATGCTGTTCACCCTTTCCGAAGCGCAGTTTTCAAGTCCTCCCACGACGACAGATGCAGATAGGGAAAATCAATGGTATAACCTTCGTTATCGACCTTTTCCGACTTCGGCACCGACTTGTCATCGTAAAAGACAGGGAACAGCCCCGCGTTTTTCGCGCCGAAAATATCCGCGCCGATGTCGTTGCCGCAGTACCATATTTTGTCAGCCGAAAGTCCCGACTTTATCACGGCAAGCTCGAACAGATGCGGGTCGGGCTTGCGGAAAACATAGTCGCTCGAAGTCATGATGAACTCGAAACTGTGTTCGGGAAAATTCTCGGCGATGCGGCGCTTTAGGCTGTTCCCCGACCAGCACAGATTGCTGATTATCCCTGTGCGTATGCCCTTTTCGCGCAGGAACGCAAGCAGACTGTCGATACCCGGCGTTTTTGCCTTGCGGGAAATGGCTTCGGTGATGAGCAGCTCCGCTTCCTCGATCGGCACGGTGAGCGTTATCCCGAAGTGTTCGAGAAGGTACCGCAGAAAATGGTATTCGTGTATCTCGATGAACTTTCCGCGCAGCGCCATTATCTCATTGAAAAGCGTTTGCGCGTACTCGTCGTATTCTTCGACGGTGATGCCCCGCGGGTTGTCTTTGATAACGTCAAATATCGCCGCGTTTCCGCGCAGCGTGTTGAAATCGGTCTCGTACATCAGCGTACCGCCGTAGTCGAAAAGTATCATTTCGGGTGTGCTCATAACTCCTCCTGACTTTTTAAGTGAATAGTGCAGAGTGAATAGTGAACAGTTAAGGTGCAGGCATGAACTCGTTCATGCAGGCGGCGCGTTTTTGCGTCCGCTTTTTCTATGCAATTGATGATTCAGCGGAGCGCAGCGACCGCAATAATGTCCGCGAAGCGAACTCCTTAACTATTCACTATTAACTATTCACTATCAACTAATTTCAAATTCCACTTCTCCGTTTTCGATTCGGCAGACCGCGCCCACGACCCTCAGTCCGTGTTCCTCCTCGCGGTGGATCTCAAAGCTGCTTTCGATAAGCGAAATGCTGTGCTTTACGTTCAGACAGGTCGCCTTGTATTCGTCGGTCTCGTCGCCTATCGCGGTCTTGATCTCGTCGGTGATGAACTTGACATAGCCTTCGGGGTCGTGCGAAATAGCCGCCCCGACCGCGCCGCAGTGATCGTGCCCCAGCACGACAACGAGCCGTATCCCGAGATGCTCGGCGGCGTACTCCACCGAACCCAGCTGATGATCGTCGATAACGTTCCCCGCCACGCGGATAACAAACAAGTCGCCTATCCCCGCGTCAA
Source organism: Ruminococcus sp. (assembly GCA_024697705.1). Classification (GTDB taxonomy): domain Bacteria; phylum Bacillota; class Clostridia; order Oscillospirales; family Ruminococcaceae; genus YE71. The sequence continues at coordinate 1,649 of JAILFF010000254.1, read as the reverse complement.
AGACGTACTCGGGCACCACGCGGGAGTCGGAACAGCTGATTATCACGGCGTAGGGGGTCTGACCCTTCGCAAGGGTCTCCCGCCGCCTTTCGGGGGAGATATCGCCGCCGCATTTTCTCGCGGCGAGATAGCGTGCGTTGCCGTCTTTCAGGCGTTTAAGCGCCTCGTCCGCGGAAATGATATTTTCGTTGTGCATAAATCATTCGTCCTTTCCTTGTGTCTCGGGAATCGTCTGCAAATAGGTCTTGAAAAACCACAGTACCATCGCGTATAACATCGGCTCGGTCTTGGAGCGCAGCGCCATTGTATAGACCACCTCGCCGTAAACGCCCGTAAAGCCCTCGTTGAATATCTTAAGCTCGGGGAATCCCATAAGATTGAACCACAGCGAAGCGATAACAAGCAGTATCATACTGACATTCAGCCGCTTTCTGTTCTGCTTGGTGTTAAGCTCGCCCCTTGACACGGCGAACAGCACCTTCACAAAGAACCACACCGCAAGCGTCGCAAGCACGAACACGGGAAAGTCCTTGATAAAGCGATATCCGACGGCTTGTCTGTAAACCGCGGGCGAATCCGCAAGCTCGGGCGGCAGTTCGATGAACTTGTTGTAGGGCGTGTCCATTACGGTGAACGGCAGCTTTACCGTGTGATCCGCGCCGCTTATCACCTTGATAAGCTCGTAAACGCGCACGGGCAGCCGCCACAGCACAAAGCCCGCCGTTACGATGATCGCCGCAAAGCTGAGCGTTTTCAGCGCGGAGGAATTGCGCTGCGTTTTGCCGCCCGATATTTCAAGCTCGCGCCGCCGAAGCATCAGCCCGCCGCAGAGTATAACAAGCGGTATCGCGAACAGGTCGTAGGCTTGAAAATAGTAAGTCGGGCGCGAGAAAACGCCGATCAAGCCCTCGCCCTTTGCCGCCGTTCCCTTTATCACGAAAATCTCATGTATAACAGTTACAATAAACCACACCGCGCCGCCGACAATAAAATAATCGGACGCTTTTTTACAGAATATGGTCTTTTTTTCGCCGCTGCGGAGCGCCAAAAACAGCAGCGCGTAGCAGAAATATATCCCCGCCTGCGTGATTTCGGGCGCAAACAGAAACATTCCCGCGTAGACAGCCGCGAACACCGCGCCGCGTTTTCCCAAAAATCGCGGGAATTTCTTTGTAATGAGCATGACGACTGCCGCCGCCCCCGCGCCCAAAACGATCGCCGCCTTGACGTAATCAAGCGCCGAAGGCTCCGACTTCTGCGAGCTTTCCTTGGCGATATAAGCGTCGTAAGCCTCCTGCGAGGCAAAGCTGTTGTCCTTGTTTATCTCGACGTAAAACGTGCCGCAGTATTCGTGCCGCAGAAACGGCGAATCCTCCTCCCCGATATCGGGAATATCGAGCAGAAGTGTACAAAGCTCGTTATAAAACATCAAAAACACAGACGCGGCGATAATGCATTTCAGAAAGAAATAAATGATATGCAGCCGTCTGTGTATTTTTTCGGGAATATCGTCGGTCTCGGCAGTCGGGCGTTTTTTTATGTCTTTTTTGAAAATACTCATAACTTAGTCTCCTGTTCCGTGAATAATTATAGCACATCTGACGGAGATTGTCAACCGCGCACCTACATAGATTATAGCAAAACCGTCC
>JAILFF010000217.1 GCA_024697705.1 Ruminococcus sp. | reverse complement strand
GCGGAGCGAACGAGCGGTCTGTGGATACAGCACTTTCTTTTCGGTGGGGCTTTGCGCTTTCGATTTGCAAAAATCGCTTCGCTCTTTCGCAAATATAAAATCGGCAATTTGCTTGTTCCCGTACAGACTTGCTGATTTATTTGCCTGTGAGTTTTTGTTCGCTTTTCTCTAAATTGCCGATTTTATTTTTTTGAACCGTTCAGTTTTCTTTCTCCGGTTCGGTTTGTTGCCGCCGTAGGCTTCTGTGGGGGAAACCCTTCTGAAGAAGGGTTCTCCCCCACACCCCCTTCCTAAGACTTTTGGTTCTTGCTCTCCGAAGTTTTTTCTAAGACTTTTGGTTTTGCTTTTTAATAGAATGTCGCAACTTCCTGCTCGGGCGGTTCGGCGGGTTCGAGCTTCTGCACGCAGAGTATCGGTCCCTTTCCGCGATAAAGCTTGTGCTTCGCTATCTTCACCTTGAAGGTCGCGTTTACCCACTGCGGCTGCGACGCGGGCAATTCCGAAGCGTCGTCGTACTCGCTTACCAGCCAGCAGAAACGTATGTCATCGATACAGCAGGTCATTACCTGCCGTCCGAGTGCTATGATCCCCTTCGGGAAATTCGGCTCACGCCGCGCCGAGACCTTGATCGTGACCGTCTTGCCGTCGTATTTGTCCTGCTCCTCGCAGATGTCGCGGTACCACAGCGCGTAATCGCGTTCGTCAACGTAGATGTGGTCGGCGTTCACGTCGAAGGGCAGAGGGTCTTCGATGTCGTCGTATTCGCCCGTGCCGTCGGTGTATTCGTAGGCGATCTGCGTTCTTCTGCTTACTCCGCGGACGATCTTGTGGAACTCCATCTTGTCCATTGTATTCTTGTCGAAGCGGTTGAATACGACCAGTTCGCACATACTCAGCTTATCCACAACGAGCTGCCGCATATTCTGATTGTAGCTCAAAAACGTCGTGGCGTCAACGAACATCATTATCTGATAGATCATCCAGTCGTCGGGGGTGTTTTGGAAGAGGTCGCTTATCGTCCACATACCGTTGTATTCGAGGACGATGCGGTCGCAGCCCGTTTCCTTCACGAGCTTGTCAAGGCTTGTCGGCTCCAGCTCGCTCATGTCTTCGATAACGTGCATTACAACGTTCAGCTCATCAAATTTGTCCTCGTCGTATTCCTCAACGCCCTCCTCGCAGACCAGCAGCAGCGTTTTGTCACCGTTGTTGAAGTTGTCCGATTCAAGCGTCTTCTTAATGAATTGCGTCTTGCCTGCCTCTAAAAATCCTATAAAGAGGTAGACGGGCATTACATTTTCTTCGTTCATTATTCTTTACTCACTCTCCGTGTATGATTGGGTCAGAAATCCTCGGGATATTCGGGAACGGCAGTTCCTCTTTCAATATCATAAAGCATTTTTCCGAACGCTTCGGTGTCGGAGGGCAGCACACATTCTTCCGATGCGATTACCTTTGCCGTTATGGTAGGCTCGGGTTCTTCGGCGCTGTTCGCAAAGCCCGTGGGTACAAGTCTCGCGACGGTACGCTCCCAGTTCCCGCTTTCGGTGATGTACTCGATAATTACCTCGTTGCCTTTTAACAGCTCGGTGATCTCGCGGGAGGTGAGCAGATGATTTTCATAGCGCCCGCTGAATCTGAGATATTTCGCTGCAACTGCCGCGTTGTTCACGGCGTCGGTCTCCGCTGTGTATTCATGGCTGCCCGTAAAGAGGTAATACAGGTCAAGACCGATGAACGGCTCGATCAGGTCGAACACCCGTTCTGTTTTTACCATGATATCCTCCGTGGTGCGAACATAGAGACAATGCGCTTCAAGAGTGTCCTCGGGCTCACCGCTTTCGGGGTCGATGAATCTGTCGATGCGGTAGCCGAAAAAGCGCTCGGGCATGATGTCGTCGGTATCGGAAAGCTCCGCAGTCTTGCCGCCGAGCATAGCGATAAGCTGACTTTCGGTCGGTTCGGTGCAGCCCTCGAATACGAGCCTGCTCAGTTTTTTGCCGTCAAAATAGGTTATGATGTGGTCTGCCATGTGTGTTTACCTCCCTGCTTTGATTTTGATATATTAACTTTTATGCTCCGAAAAGCTCAGAAACGGCGGCTTCGTTCAGCTGAGAGCCGATAACGCACAGTCTGCCCGTGGTCGAAGCGGAGCCCGTGCGAATGTCGATAACGCCGGGGATATAGTCGAAGTGGATCCACTCGCCGTTCTCGCCCTCCACGATGCCCTTGGCGCGAAGTACATAGCCGTACTTCTTTTCGTCCTGAACAGCTTCGAGAGCGGCTTCAAGCTCCGCCTTGGTGAAGGTCTTGGCGGTCTCTATGCCCCAGCTTGCGAATACCTCGTCGGCGTGGTGGTGTCCCTCGTGGCCGTGATCGTGGCAGCCGCAGGTGCAGGCCTCGCCGTGGTCGTGGTGATGCTCATGCTCATGATCGTGGTGATATTCGTGCTCGTGGTCGTGATGATGATGCTCATGCTCGTGGTCATGCTCGCAGCACTCGTCATGGTCGTGATGATGATGCTCATGCTCGTGTTCATGCTCGCAGCACTCGTCGTGATCGTGATGGTGATGCTCATGCTCATGGTCATGCTCGCAGCACTCGTCATGGTCGTGATGGTGATGCTCATGATCGTGGTCATGATGATGCTCGTGATGATGATGCTCCGCCTCTTCGAGCAGCGCCTTAAGCTCGTCGTCGAGGGTGTTCTTCTGCGTCATGGCGTCGGTGAGCTGCTTGCCCGAGAGCTTGTCCCAGTCGGTCGTTACGATGGGCGCTGCGGGATTCAGCTCGCGCAGGCGCTTAACGCACTCGTCGAGCTTCTCCTGCTTCAAGCCTGCGGTGTGGCTGAGGATAAGGCAGCTGGCGTAGGTGATCTGATTGTTGAAGAATTCGCCGAAGTTCTTCTGATACATCTTGCACTTCTTGGCGTCAACAACGGTGGTGAAGCCGTCGAGCTCGCACTTTTCGGTGCCGATGTTCTGCACGGCGCGGATAACGTCCGAAAGCTTGCCCACGCCCGAGGGCTCGATGAGTATGCGGTCGGGGTTGTATTCGTCAAGCACCTTCACAAGCGCCTTGCCGAAGTCGCCGACGAGAGAGCAGCAGATGCAGCCCGAGTTCATCTCGGTGATCTGCACGCCCGCGTCCTGCAAAAAGCCGCCGTCGATGCCTATCTGACCGAATTCGTTCTCGATAAGCACGAGCTTCTCGCCCTGATAGCCTTCGGCGATGAGCTTCTTGATAAGCGTAGTCTTACCGGCTCCCAGAAAGCCGGAGAATATGGTGATCTTGGTCATGATTAAACACTTTCCTTTCGATTTTTAAAAATAACATCTATATTAGTATTATATCACAGAATAAAACAAAATGCAATATCCGTAAAGTAAAAAAAAACGCGGCACGGCGCGGCGATTTATGCGTTTTAAAGTAAAGGCAAAACCAAAAGTCTTAGGAAAGGGGTGTGGGGGAGAACCCTTCTTCACGGCACGAACGCAGTTCGTGCAGGTTTCCCCCCACAAAAGCCGGAGCCGCTTGCAAGTATACGGTAAAAAGCAAAGCTAAAAGTTCAAAAATAAAATCGGCAATTCATAAGAAAGCCCACAAAAACAAGCAAAGCAAATAAATCTGCAAGTCAGTACCAAAACAATAAAATTGCCGATTTTATATTTGCAAAAGAGGATTGCTCGAATGTCGGGCAAATTCACAAGCGGAGACATTCACGAATGCGGCAATACGCGGAATTTTAAAGGGTATTGATACCATGTGAGCGGGAAATCATTTTTCTTGACAAATCTATAATAGTATGTTATAATGTCTTCATACACAGAAAAATCATTATTTCTATGATTTTATTTAAAGAAAGGATGGATGATGAATGTATTGTAAAAAATGCGGAGCGCAGATGCAGGACGGAATGAAATTCTGCTCTATCTGCGGAGCGCCTCTTACGGACGAAGCCGAAAAGGTAAATCTTGACAAGGAAGCTCCTACTTTTGAATCTGCAACCGATATGGGCGCGGCTAATGATACAGGCACACAGCAAAACTACGGACAGGCTGCCTCAGGTCAGCAGCAGTATTACGGCGGCTACGGTCAGCCGGGCGGCGGTTTTAACGGCGGCGTCGGCGGTTACGGCGGCGGCTACGGAGGCTACGGCGGCGATCCTTACGGTGCCGGAATGGGCATGGGTATGGCAGGTATGCCCGGCGGCGGCTTCGGTATTCCGTCGAGAAGCATTGCCACCTGCATAATTCTTTCGTTCCTTACCTGCGGTATCTACCTGTATTACTGGCTGTACTGCATCACCGAGGAGACCAACCGCTTCAGCAACGAGCCTAACCCCACCTCGGGCGGCATGACTATTCTTCTCGGACTCGTTACCTGCGGCATTTATTTCGTTTACTGGTACTACAAGCGCGGCGAGCTTATCGACAATTACTACGTTTCCCGCGGTTATCCGCCACAGAGCAACGCGGTGCTTTATCTGATACTTTCGCTTGTCGGGCTTGGGCTCGTTTCGATGGCTCTTATGCAGTCGGAGCTCAACAAGATCTCCCGCGGTATGTGATTTTTATGTCAAAGAATAATTTTCGGCGGGCGCTGTATTACGGTTCCCCCGAAAAGCTTGAGCGGCGTAACAAGCTGGTTGCGTCGCTCTTCAAGCTTTTTGCGGTGCTGCTCGGGTATTATATATTCGTAAGGCTCACGGGGCTTGCGATACCGTGTCTTTTCCACGAGATCACGGGGCTGAAATGTCCCGGCTGCGGCATAACGCACATGATGCTGAACATAGCGCTGCTGAGGTTTAAGGACGCTTTTTTCTGCAATCCGCTGATGTTCGTGCTTTTTCCGATGATATGCGCGGGGCTTTGCGCGAAGCTTTTGTTCATGCCCGAATGGCTGGAGATACACAGCAAGCTGTACCGCACGATAGAGATAATTCTGCTTTCGGCGGTCATGATTTTTGGTATCGTTCGGAATATTGTTCATATATAGCATAAACACTCCCTCCGTTTTATTGCGGAGGGAGCATTTTTTTCTGTATTATATAGGTGAGAGTAGAAATCTTATTCAATAGTGCGGTTGAACCAGTCGCCGTCGTAGGTCTTAACCCAGCCGTACTGTCCGTTGTAGCTGACGTATGACCATTTCACACTGAAATAGTTGTAGCCCTCGATGGTCAGCTCCGAGCCCTTGTCAAGGGTCATGATTATATCGTAGGTGTCGCCGGGACCCGCGTAGAGATTCAGTCCGCCCCAGCGGGAAACGATAACGCTGTCGCGCTGATAGCTCGGGTAAAGCTCGTCCGGCTTGATAACCGCGATAAAGGGATTCGTGGCAGAAAGGTAATTCTTGCTTATCCAGCCGTAAACGCCGTCGAAGTTCACATAGCACCAGTCCTCGGAGCTGCGCTCGTCGAACTGCTGCGAATCAATGGAGACCCGAACACCCGCGGGGATATGCACCTCAAGCTGATCGTAATCGTAGCCGGGACCAATCCTCATAACGATACCGTCGGCAACGGTGAACATATTTCCGTAGTCGCTGAGCCTGTCGGGGGTGATAGTCACCTTGAACGGGTCGGTGGTAGTGGTGGTCGTAGTAGTCGTAGTGGTCGTCGTCGTGGTAGTGGTTGTTGTGGTCGTAGTAGTTGTGGAAGAAGTTGTCTCAGCCGCCTTGCGTGAGGTCTCCGAGACGGGTTCGGCGTTGACAGCGAGAGCGCCCGCCGACTGCCTTCTCGACAGCGAATTGCTGTTTGCCATTCTGTCCTTCATAAAAAGTGCCGCCCAGACTATCGAGCCTGCTACAAGGCACAGCGCCATGCACACGCAAAGCAGCTTGTAGATACCCGCGTTGACTTTAACCTCATGCTGTTCAAAGCTGACGGCTTGCTTTTGCGAATCATTCAGATAAAAATCGGACATCACTGCTCCGCAGACCTTACAAACCTGCGAGCTTTCTCCGAGAGGTGTTCCGCATTTACGGCAATACATAGTCTCGTCAGCTCCTTTCGTGTCTGTTTTGGGTGTTGCCCGACACATATATATTATAGTATTTTTGTGTGAATCATGTCTGCTGAATTTGATAAAAAAGTGAAACTTAGCTTACAATTCGGCGCTGTGCGGCTGCCGATGATTACATTTATTACAGAATATTCACATATCGAGAACAATCAAGGCTGTTGATCGCTCATTAATATCTCCGAATGAAAGTATTTTTCCTGAAAATGTATCAGGCGGGCGATATCTTCTTTTCGGAAGGACTGTCCTTCGGGGCAGACGACCCATTTTTCCTCAACGTCGTCAGAGCGGTGTACAACAGCGATTATCTTTCCCGTGAATGTCTTTACTGGCGAGTCGACGCCTAAGATATATGCGTCCTGTTCCTCGCCGTCGGGAGCAATAACGCCCTCGATGAACCCATAATTCACGGGGTAGATCATATCGGGATAATCGGGGTGGCTGCTGCCGAGCGGTCTGTCAACGGTCACTGTTACTGTTTTGCCTATCATGATTTTTGCCTCCGTTCTTAGTTGCTTTATTGATAAAATTATCGTGTAGGGCGGGGGCTTGCTCCCGCCGCTTTGTCCGGTATGATTTTCTCCGCAGGATAGATTGTGTAGGGGCGCGCATTGCGCGTCCGTGCTGTTTTCCCGCACCCGAACGATTTACAACGACTACGCGAAGTCTTTTGCGTGAAAATCGCTTCGCTCTTTCACGCAATAAAATAGGCAATTTTCTTGTTTCCGTTCTGTTTTGCAGATTTTATCGCTTTGCTTGTTTTTGTAGGCTTTCTTATGAATTGCCGATTTTATATTTTTACCGTTCATCTTTCTTTCTCCGATATGTTTTCGACTGTCGTAGGCTTTTGTGGGGGAAACCTGCACGAACTGCGTTCGTGCCGTGAAGAAGGGTTATCCCCCACACCCCCTTCCTAAGACTTTTGGTTTTGCTTATAACAAAAGCCGGCGTCTTTCGATACCGGCTTAATTTGTTAAATTATACCTGAGCGCCTACGCCGTAGCCCGTGTCCTTGTATTCCTTCTTGGGCTTCTTATGCGAGAACTGCGGCTTGCCCGGATTCTTCTTCTCGGAATGATTCTGCCATGCGACCCACAGCGACGGCGCAAGACACATCGAAGTGTATACGCCCGAAAGCATACCTACTACCATCGGCAGTACAAAGCTCATGATCGAGGTAACGCCTCTGATCGAGCAGACCGTCGCAACGATTACCATAACCGAGATCGTCGTAACGTTCGTGTGAATGTTTCTCGTGATTGTCTGGCTGATCGACATATTGGTGAGCTCCTGAGTGCCCAGCTTCTTGCCGTACAGACGCTTGTTCTCACGGATACGGTCGTAAATGATGATCGTTGAGTTGATCGAGTAGCCCATGATCGTCAGCAGAACAGCGATGAAGTTCGAACTGAGGTCGAAGCCAAATACCACGAACGCGCCGTAGACCATGCACATATCGTGAAGCAGCGCAACTACCGCGAACGACCCCGCCGAGATACCGCCGATGTTCTTGAAGCGCAGACCGATGTAGATTATCATTACAACTACTGCGAGCAGCAGAGCTACCATGCACTTCGCGAAGAAGGTCTTGCCGTTTGTGGCGGACACGTTGGTCGATTCGAGAGTTTCGATCTTGTTGTCGGCGTACTTTTCGAGCATTGCATTCTTAAGGGTTTCCTGCTTTACTTCGTCAACGCCGCCCTTGGAAGCGAAGCTCAGCTGCAAGGTGGTCTTGCCGCTCGAAATGTCCTGTCCCTTAGTTACCGTACACTGCTCGTCGATGGTGTCCTTAACGAGCGATTCGACCTCGCCCGAATCTATATCGCCTTCGTAGGTGTAGCTGATAAGCGTACCGCCCTTGAACTCGATGGCTACCTTCGGGATACCCGCAACGGTAAGTCCGATGAATACCGCAACGAGCGTGCAGGAGATCACATAGAATACCTTGCCCTTTTCGGTGATGGCGTATCTCTTCTGATTGAGGGGGTCTATCTTCTCGGCGTTTTCCTTTACTCCGTAGAGGCTCTTCTTTCTGAACGCCTTGAAGCGCGAGAGCGATTCGACCATCAGTCTGGAGCAGAAGATACCGAAGATAAAGTTTGTGATGATACCGATCATCAGCGTGTAGCCGAGCGAGTAGATGGTACCCGCCATGCTCGCGCCGAACGCGGCAAAGAAGGGCTTAAGCAGCGTTCCGAAGATGCTGTCGGTGGAACCGAACGAGCCCATAAGGATTATCGCTACGAAAATAACGGTGATGTTCGAGTCGAAAACGGCACTCCAGGCACGCTTGTAGCCCTGTTCGATAGCGCCGTTCAGGGTCTTGCCGGCGCGGAGCTCCTCGCGGATTCTCTCGGAAACGATGATGTTCGCGTCAACGCCCATACCGATTGAAAGTATGATACCCGCGATACCGGGGATGGTGAGCGTGAAGCTCTCGAAGTCCTTGAAGAAGCCCGAAACGCAGGCGATGGTGCCCGTTACCTGACCGATAAGTGCGATGGTCGCAACAAAACCGGGCAGCTTGTAGAAGATGATAAGATAGAGCCCCACGAAGCCGAATGCGATGATACCCGCAAGCAGCATAGCCGAAAGAGCGCCCGTGCCGAGTGTCGGCGAAATGATGTTCGTGCTTGTAGCTACGAGCTTGAACGGCAGCGAACCCGCGTTGATCTTGTCGGCGAGTGCCTTAGCGTCTTCATAGGTGAAGTTGCCCGAGATCTGCGCTCTGCCGCCTGTGATAGCCTCGTTTACGTTGGCGTTCGATATGCAGGCGTCGTCCATCCAAATCGAGATGGAGCCGCTGCCCGCAAGCTCTCGGGTGGCGTCCGCAAAAGCGGAAGTACCCGTGGAATCAAGCTCTAAGCTTACGACCCAATCGGTCTCGCCGTTGTCGCCCTTGTAGCCCGCAGCTTCAGCCTTTGTTACCTGTTCGCCGGTCATTACTTCCTCGCCGGTCTGTTCGCTTCCCTTGACGAATCTCAGGATAGCGGTCTCGCCCAGCTCGCTGACGGCGGTCTCGGGGTCGAAATCGGTCTCGCCCGCCTGCCACGGGAAGGAGACTATTACCTTATTTTTTGTATGATCTACATATACCTCGCTGTCGGTGATATTGAGGTTCAGCAAGCGCTGTTCGATAACAGCCTTTGCCGAGTTCATGTCATTTTCGTCAGCGTCATAGTCGCCGTCGGGTCCGAAGGTGGCGTTTACACCGCCCCTGATATCAATACCCCAGCGTATCTCCTCAGCGCTTTTAATTACCGTGTTCCAGATATCGCCGTACTTGTAATGCACACCGAAAAACGTCAGGTATGCAAATCCGAGTATGGCAGCGAACACGATAAAAAATACCGGTTTTTTTGCTCGTCGCACGATCTTTCCTCCTAATAATTTTTTCGCGTTTAAATGCCGAAAAACAGGCAAAAACGCGCCTTTTGGCATACTTTCCCTGTCAAAAGCAATTCACTGTATTATTATACTACCTTTTGCGGCGATTGTCAATAGCTTTTTTATAAAATCCGTGCAAATTGGTTTTGTGAAAAAACACGAAATATATGTTCACGCGAAAAAACTCTCCGAAATCTGCATTGCGGAGAGCCTTTTCATATTATTATTGATATGTAATATCAGTTTCTTGTGCAGCCGCAGCCCGTGCAGAAAGCGTTCTCGGGACCGTTGGGCTTGCCGCAGTTGGGACATATCCACTGGGAAGCCGCCATCGACTGGGTCTGGTTCTGCTGTTTCTGATTGAAACGAGCGCCCATCTGGCTTGCTGCGTTGCCGACGGTGTTGCCGAACTGGTTGGCGGCGCTGCCGATGTGGCTTGCCGCGCTCGACATGGTGCTGCCGAATTCGTTAGCCATCTGGCTGAGGTTAGCCTCCTGCGGAGCGGTATAGCCCATACCCTCGCGCATATTGCGGATATTCTCGCACAGCTCGCCGAAAGCGTAAAGCATGATGGTCGAAAGCCACGCAATAAGAATACTTACCGCTCCGCCGACAACAAATACGATAAGTCCGATCAGGAAATTGGTGGACGAACCGACGCCGATAGCTATTCCGATAGCCGAGAGTACGCCGAGTGCCGCATAGATACCAAAGATGACCTTTGAAAGCGACATCAGCTTTGCACCTGCGTTTTTAAACATAACTGACACCTCCGAAAAAATACGCAAGGGTAAGTTTTACCCTTTTAAAGCTATAAGATAATTATAGATGATAACTGTGTCCTTGCTGTGAACAATATGCGACTTTATCGTAAACATAACGTTTTCTTTGTTAAAATATTCACCGGTTATTAATTGAAAGTGTTATTTAAGCATTTTTGCGAGATACTGTCCCGTATAAGAATCCTTGTTCTTCGCGACCTCCTCGGGGGTGCCCGTGCAGACCACCGTTCCGCCGCCGCTGCCGCCTTCGGGTCCTAAGTCGATGATATAGTCGGCGGACTTGATAACGTCCAGATTATGCTCGATGACGAGCACAGTATTTCCGCCGTCGGTGAGCTTTTGCAGCACCTCGATAAGCTTGTGAACGTCCGCCGAGTGCAGACCGGTCGTCGGCTCGTCAAGGATATAGAACGTCCTGCCCGTCGCACGTTTGGAAAGCTCGGTGGCGAGTTTGACGCGCTGCGCTTCGCCGCCCGAAAGCGTGGTCGCGGGCTGACCGATCTTCACATAGCCGAGACCCACCTCGACAAGCGTTTCCATGCGGCGCTTTATCTTCGGGATATTCTCGAAGAATCTTGCACCCTCCTCGACGGTCATTTCCAGCACGTCGTAGATGTTCTTGCCCTTGTAGCGCACTTCGAGGGTCTCGCGGTTGTAGCGCTTGCCGCGGCAGACCTCGCAGGGAACGTACACATCGGGCAGGAAGTGCATTTCTATCTTGATAATGCCGTCGCCCTCGCAGGCTTCGCAGCGCCCGCCCTTGACGTTGAACGAAAATCTGCCCGCGCCGTAGCCGTGCGCCTTTGCGTCGTTTGTTGAGGCGAAAAGCTCTCTTATTTCGCCGAAAACGCCCGTGTAGGTCGCGGGGTTCGAGCGGGGAGTGCGCCCGATCGGTGCCTGGTCGATGGGTATCACCTTATCAAGATTTTCCAGTCCCTCCATATCGCGGAACTTGCCCGGGCGGGTGCGGGCGCGGTTGAGCTTCGCCGAAAGGTGCTTCGAGATGATCTCGTTGACGAGCGAGGATTTTCCCGAGCCCGACACGCCCGTAACGCAGGTAAACGTCCCGAGCGGAATTGATACGTCGATGTCCTTAAGATTGTTTTCCGAAGCGCCGCGCACGGTGAGGAACGCGCCGCTGCCCGTTCTGCGCTCGGTCGGGACGGGTATTTTCAGCGCTCCCGAAAGATATCTGCCTGTCCATGAATTCGGACACTTCATTATCTCGTCTATCGTTCCCGCGCAGACTATCTCGCCGCCGTGAATGCCCGCGCCGGGTCCGACATCTACGATGAAATCCGCAGCCCGCATGGTGTCCTCGTCGTGCTCGACCACGATAAGCGTGTTGCCTAAGTCGCGCAGACGTTTCAGTGTGGCGATAAGCTTGTCGTTGTCGCGCTGGTGAAGCCCTATCGACGGCTCGTCAAGGATATACAGCACGCCCATAAGCGACGAGCCTATCTGCGTCGCAAGGCGTATTCGCTGGCTCTCGCCGCCCGAAAGCGTGCCGCTCGACCTCGCCAAAGTGAGGTATTCAAGCCCCACGCTCTTTAAAAAGCCCAGTCTTTCGCGTATCTCCTTGATTATCAGCCGCCCGATCATCTGTTCGCGCTCGGTAAGTTCGAGCTTATCGAAGAAATCGAGCGCTTCGGTAACGGAAAGCTCGGTCAGCTCGTAGATGTTCTTGCCGCCCACCGTGACCGAAAGGCTTTCCTTGCGGAGCCTTCTGCCGCCGCAGTCGGGGCATGGGTGCTCGGACATTAAGCTTTCTATCTCGGATTTTGCGCTGTCAGAGGCGTTTTCCTTATTATAACGGCGTTCGAGATTATTGATAACGCCCTCGAAGGAGCTTTCAAACAGGTCGCCGAACCAGCCCACGCCGCGCTCCAGTTCGAGCTTTTCGCCGCCCGTGCCGTAGAGGAACAGATCGAGCTGTTCTTTTTTCAGATCGCGGACGGGCTTGTCGAGGGAAACGCCGTATTTCTCGGAAATAGCGCGGAAGTAGTTCATGGCTATCGAATCGTCGGTGAGCGAGTTCCAGCCGTTGGCTTTTATAGCGCCCTCGCGTATCGAAAGCGAATCGTCGGGGATAATGAGCGAGGGGTCTACCTTCTGAAAAACGCCCAAGCCTGTGCAGGTGGGGCAAGCGCCGAAGGGATTGTTGAACGAGAACATTCTCGGCTGCAATTCGGGCAGAGAAACGCCGTGGTCGGGGCAGGCGTAGTTGGTCGAGAACACGTACTGCTCGGGCTCGCCCGTATCGACGACGATCATTCCCTCGCTTAAGCCGCTGACCGTTTCGATGGAATCGGCAAGTCTGCCCTTGATGCCCTCCTTTATTACAAGGCGATCGACGACTATCTCGATAACGTGCTTTTTGTTCTTGTCGAGCTGTATCTCCTCCGAGAGGTCGTAGATATCGCCGTCAACGCGCACGCGCACATAGCCCGACTTCCGCGCCTTTTCGAGAGCGTTCTTGTGCTCGCCCTTTCGCCCGCGAACTATCGGGGCAAGCAGCTGAATCTTGGTGCGCTCGGGCAGCTCCATTATCTTATCGACTATCTGATCGACGGTCTGCTGACGTATCTCGCGCCCGCAGACAGGGCAGTGCGGCACGCCTATTCGGGCGTACAGAAGCCTTAAATAGTCGTATATCTCGGTGACGGTGCCGACCGTCGAGCGCGGGTTCTTCGAGGTGGTCTTCTGGTCTATCGAGATGGCGGGGGAAAGCCCCTCTATCGAATCGACGTCGGGCTTTTCCATCTGCCCCAGAAACTGGCGGGCATAGCTCGAAAGAGACTCCATATACCGCCGCTGACCGTCCGCAAAGATAGTGTCGAAAGCCAGCGAGGACTTGCCCGAACCCGAAAGCCCCGTCATTACGATAAGCTTGTCGCGGGGTATCTCGACATTGACGTTTTTTAAATTGTGCTCGCGTGCGCCGCGAATGATTATCTTGTCGTTCTGCATTATTTTTCCTTTCCATACTATACAAAGTGTTCCCTGAATGTTATACTGCCGTCAAAGCCGCTGTCAAGCGTATTGCTCCTTTTGGCTAATCTGCATCTCCCGCACTTTTTTTCGGCAGGCACATCGTAAAAAGGGACGGCGGGCTTTTCGCACGGTGAGTAAACGTCCTCCGCGAAATAAAAAACGTCCGGAGAGCAGTTTATGCCGCGGGCGATCAGTTCGCAGAGCAGTCTGCGGAAATCGTCCTGCATATCGTCGTGCTTTACGGTAAATATATAAAAGAAGCCGATATTGCCCGACGCAAGGTATTCTTCAAGCGTGGCGTCCCTGCCCATATCGCCGTTTCTTTCGCCTGTTATGCCTTCCCAGTATACCGCGGCATTTTCGCCGTAAACGCTCTGCGCGGTATCGGCGAGTATCTTCAGCACCTCGTCCTCATATTTTTTTGCGGTATAGTTGCAGTAAAACGTCTTAGTGCCTTCGATGCCCGATACAAATATTTTTTTGCCGGGCAGCTCGCCGCAGGTAACGTACATATAAACGCTGTTTTCGTGTTTGCCGAAAACATTTCCTGAGCCGACCGCAAAATGCTTGTCCTCAAGGTATCTGAATTTGGTTTTATAGCGCTTGTTAAGATATTTTATCGCTCTGCGGCGGTATTTCGGGCTGTTGACATAGTTCCCCAAAAGTCTTGATATGCCAACTAACAGTAAAATGGGCAGAGCAAACAGTGCGAGCACAAGGCTGCCGATCAGAATTCCCGGTATATCGGAGATGCGGGTCTTCTTTTTCTTTGCTGCTGTATCGTTTTCGGTCATCGGCAGACATCCTTTCATATCAAAAACGCTCCCGACCTGCTGATCGGAAGCGCCTGTATGCGTCCCTGAGACGATTTGAACGTCCGACCCTTCGCTTAGGAGGCGAATGCTCTATCCACTGAGCTACAGAGACATAATTAACATCACCATACTATTATATCACAAAGAGAAGGGTTTGTCAAGAGAAAAATAAAAAAAGATAAAAGATATAAGATAAAAGATATAAGATAAAAGATATAAGAAATCTTTTCAAAAATGCCTGTAAATGACATTTGCTATATCTATAATCTATTATCTTTTATCTTTTATCTATTATTATCTTTGTTTGTCAGGTACATCGCCATGCCTATCTGCAAAGCCACACATTCGCCGCGCTCGTAGATATCTCCGCACGGTTCGGAAAGCAGCAGCCCGTAGATGATGCCGCGGTGGAATATCGGGAACGCTATGAACCCGCCCTTGCCCGAGGGCATATCGCTTTTTCTGAACATATCCCTGAGCGGACAGCGCTGACGCACCTCGGGAACAAGATGCACCTCGCCTTTTCTCACTACGCAGATCAGCTTAAGCGTCTGCGGGAAACTCTTGAAGCTGCTGCGGGCATAGGTGAACGGCTCGTCGAAAAGATACAGCGCCGCGTTTTTCATGCAGAAACATTCAAGGCTGCGTATCAGATCGCGCCGCGCCTGTGCGGGCTCGCCCGAAAAGCTCATGCTTTCAGCCATGAAGAGCTGCAAAAGCCGCGTTTCCTCAAAGCGCTGCTTCTTTTCTTCGGAAAGCTTGTCCGCAAACGCCGTCATCGCACGGTCGCGCATCCTTAAGAAAAGCCTGTTGACCAAAGTGCCTGCCGCCTGAGAGCGCTGAACGTCGTTGAGCGCCTGCTGGAGCATACCGATGCTTTCCATCAGCTTTGCCGCGTCGGTGTAGTTCACCGCGTCGCTGCAGAAGAAAATGTCGATCATTCGGGTGATCTCATCGAAGGTCTCGATTCCCAAATATCGGTATTTTACAGCGTAGAGTATCCGCGAGATCATTTCAAAGTACAGACGTCGCAGGTCGATCTGCTCTCTGCCGCGCTGAGATGTTCTGTAACGGTAGAAGCAGTCGTCGAACATACGGTAGATGAACGCAGGCTCGATGTTCATCATCTCGATCACGTTGTAGTCGTACATGGCGTAGGGCAGCGAGTCGCGCCCGTAAAGCCTCGTCGGAACGAGCGCCGAGCCGACCTCCGCGCCGTTTATCATATCGAGCACAAGATCGAGCGCCTTGCCGCCCAGCGTAGTCCCGTAAGCGCCTATCGACGAAAGCGAGGGCGACAGCTCTCCCGACATATTGGTGTTGTCGAAGGCGAAGACCAGCAGGTCTTTCCCGGGTATAATCCCTTTTTTTGCCATTGCGGAGTAAAGACCCTTTGCGGAGGCGTCGTTCACGCAGAATACCGCCTGAGCGTCGGGGTTCATGTCGAGCAGCCTTTCGGCGTCGGCAGCACAGTCGATGGACATATCGGTATTTACGAAAAACCTGCCGTTATAATCAAGCCCGTACTCTTCAAGGCAGCGCATAAAGATCGTTTTGCGCAGACGAGCGTCCTTGTTGTCCTCTCTTCCGCCGAGCATACATAGGCGGGTGATGCCGCTTACGTTCACGAGGTAATTTACCGCCTCGCGGATACCCGTTTCGTTATCGTAATTCACGGTGACGATATCGCTGCGGTCAAGCCCGATATAGACTGTCGGTATATCGCCGAAGTTTTTTATCCTGCGGTGGGGGGAAGCGGAGAGGTCTTCGTCCAGACCGCCGAGATGTATGATAAGCCCGTCGAAGCCGCACTGTTCGCCGAGCGCGAATACCGAGTTATGTACCTCGTGGTATTCGTGAAGTTCGGGGACGCTGTCGTATTTTCCGGGCAGCACGGCGAGCCGCACGTTTTTACCGGGAGGGATAGCATTGACAATGCTTTTGATAAGTTCTTTTGAAAAATCGGTGTGGATATCTTCGAGAATAACGCCGATGATTATTTTTCGATTTTTTTTCATGGTCTTGTGGTATGTCCCCTCCTTGTAAAAATGCGGTGAGAGCAGCCGAACGGCTTTGGAGTATCAGCCCTTCCTGCGGTGAGCGATCAGTATTCCCGCCGAAAGCACCGCGATCAGCGCACATACCGAGCTTCCGCCGCCTGTCGGGGGATTGTTGTTTTCAGCCGAAGCGGGCGCTGCCGAAGCCGTATCGGCTTGTGCCGTTCCGCCGTCGGTCTGAACGGGAGCGGAAGCGGGTGCTGCTTCGCCCGAGCTCTGCGCCGCGGGAGCAGCCGTCGTTCCCGAAGTGCTGACGTAACTAACGGGAGTGAGCATACCCGTGTTTGCGGGAGCGGCTTTGTCGGCTGCGGGCTTTACCGTTTCCTTTTCCGAGCCCGAGTCGGTATTGCGGGGGTCTTCATCTGAAGGGTCGCTGTCGCTCTTGCGGGGGTCGTCCTCGGTGAACGTATATTTTCCCGAATAGTAATCATCGGCAAGCTTTATCATTTCCCAGTTGAGGGCGGGCTCGTGCTGACCGAGTATTTTCTCGGCGTTCGCGGCAAAGGTCGCTATATGATAGAGCGGCTTTTCGGTGAACCTGTCGTCGTAGCCCAAAGCGTAGCCGTCCTTCCAGCCTTCCGCGTATTCGTCGGTAAGCTTCTGCGAGCCGTATGTAACGGGCGTATCGTCGAAGCTTGCGAGATATTCGCTGTGCGCCGCTGCGTCCCGAGCGCCCGCGTTCTCGCCCGAGTTTCTTCCGTAGGAATAGCCCGTGCCGTAATCGCTCTCGTCTTCAAACCCGTCAAAACCGTCAAAACCGTCTTCGGATTGCGTATCGCCGCGGTATCCTTCGGGGAAGAACTTTTCCGCGTCAATGCCGTCATGATTGTAGTAATCCCTTACGATGACCTCGCCCGCACGGCGCAGAACGGGATAGAGCGAGTCGAGCAGAACGGTCATATCATCGTCGGTGAGCGGGACTTTCTTGCCCGCCCCGACGTCGGCGGCGTATTTGTCGGCGATGACCTTGCTCATGTCGTCTGCGAGCTTTTCGTAAGCCTTGTCGGTATCGTGAACAAGCACACCCGAAATGATATCGTTCAGAACGATGTTCAGCAGAGCGGGGTCTTTTGCGATACCCGCCATTCCGCCCGAAAGATCGACGATGCTGCCGATATATTCAAGCGCCGCCTGACGTTCATCGGGCGATTTGCCGAACGCTGTCTCCAGAATATCCCCGACAGCCTTATCGAAATCTCCAGAGTACTTCTCTCTTGTAAGCTCTTCGGGAAACGCCGCGGCAAGCTCGCGGCAGAACTCGTCCTGCGAAACGACGCCGTCCGTAATTATTTTCTGAGAATCGAGCGATAATACTTTAGCGTCGAGAGTCTCGTCGGTGCCGAACCAAACGTCCTTGCCGCAGGAGCAGATGCCCCATTCTTCGGGATAGACGTAGTTCACGAGGTCGTTCTTATTGCGGTAGTTGAAGATATTATCGTAAACGGTGGGGTCGGCGGAGGCGCGGGGAGACTCGAACGTGTAGACGAACAGATCTTTGCCGCTCGTGCCGAATTCCTCGGGGTGATCGTCGATATAAGCTCCCGCAAGGTCGGCGACTGCGCCCGCACGGGAATAGCCCGTTATCCATATCTTGACATTTTTCAGATCATGTTCCTTGATGTAGTCCTTAAGCCTTGCGAGGACTTTTTCCTTTGCGTCGTCGAAGCCCTTGATGCTGCCCTCCGTTCCCGCAGTGAGGTTTGAAGCCCATTCCTTTTCGTAGGAACCGCCCCTTATGGCGACAGCGATGAGCTCGGTATCGCCCGCGGTCTTGTGAGCTATTGCCGAACCGATGGTATCTCTTGCGGGAGCGCCGTCCATATCGTCATGCGAGATATCCTTAAATCCGATATCGGTGAGCAGATCGGTCACGAGCGCAGCGCCGTGATTTTCCATAACGGAGAGAGTGAGAGCCATCGACATTGCGGCGAGGTGTTTATTTTCTCCGTCGGCGGCATTGAAATAGTTATCGCTGTAATAGTAAGTATCGGTCGCTGTTCCGACGTAGGGAAGATATGTGAACGTACCGCTCTTTACTCCGTATACGGTGGTACTGTCGTCGGCGAAAGCTCCGAGCGGCGCAGCGGTAAGCAGCAAGGCAGCCAAAGCGGCGGAGCCGAGTTTTCTGAAAGATTTTATCATAATAATCACCTGTTTCGATTAATAAAAAACAATAATCCTATAAATAAGCATTTACTTTAAGATAAAAGATTAAAGATAATAGATAAAAGATATAATACGCAACAGTGAAATATTAGTTTTAAATTTCAAACACGGGGATTAAAATATATCTTTTATCTTTTATCTCTTATCTTTTATCTTATTTACAAATGCTTATTTATAGGATTATTGTTTTTTATTAATCGAAACAGGTGATTAT
>JAILFF010000215.1 GCA_024697705.1 Ruminococcus sp. | reverse complement strand
TAAATGCGGTCTCCGAGCAGTTCGGAGACCGTTTCTCATGCTTTTCGTTTTATGATATATTCCTCTGTCTTAGCCTATTGTGGACAACTCGTGGTCAACTATGATACAAAATGTTGACCGAAGATGTATCAAACAATCGTTTCGCAGATTGTGAAACGATGCGTAATCACGCGAGTTTTAGCATATCAAGAGAAGATGAACAATAGGATAGTCTTTTGGACAAATAATGGACAAATCCCTATTTCAGCAAAACAAAAAACCTCGCAAACCCTTGAATTTGCGATGTAAAAATAAAATGGAGCATAGGGGATTCGAACCCCTGACCCCAACACTGCCAGTGTTGTGCGCTACCAACTGCGCTAATGCCCCGTCAACGTTAATTATTATATCATAAAAAATTACGGGTGTCAATAGCTTTAAAGATATTTTTTTATTTTAATAAATTAATATAAGTTTAACGAATTTCTTTGACTGCGAATTATAATCCGTGCCGGCGCATATATGTAAATAAACGGCGGCTGCACGAACGGCACGAACAAGGTTCGTGCAATCGTGCCATTGCCTGTTTCTAAAGGAGGGCGGTGTGGTTGAAGTATATTTTTGGCGGGTTCGGCTTGCGCGGCAGACAGCCCGTGGTCACTGTTGTCGGCGACAGCGAGGTGCATATCGAAAACTGCCGTCGGCTGCTCGAATGTAACGACATCAAATGCAGCATACTGTCGGCAGGGTATCTGGTCGAGGTATGGGGAACCGAGCTTTCGGCGGCGGCGTTCGCGGGCGGAAGCGCTTCGGTGAGCGGGAAGATTCAGTCGGTGAATATCGGGCGCAGAAATGGCGGCGGCACGAACAAGGGTCGTGCGATCGTGCGGGAGGACGGCGAGGAATGAACAGGGCGTTTCTTATCTTCTATAAGCTCGAAAACAGCAGCTCGCAGCGGTTGTTTCGGGAGTTGGAGCGTGCGGAGATCGAGGTATACGGTGTTGTTTCGGCAAGCGGTACGAACAAGTTCGTACCAACGAACAAGTTCGTACCAACGAACAAGTTCATGCCAACGAACAAGTTCGTGCCAACAAAAGAGTTCGTACCGACGCTGCGGCTGTCCGTGTCGGGTCGGTCGGCGAAACGCTTTGAGGAGCTTCTCGCGGAGCTTGGTATCCCGTATGAAAGAACGGGCGAAGGAGCGTTCTGCCGCCTGCCGCGAATAGTTAAGAAACGCGCGGGACTTCTTGTCGGAGCGGCTGTCTGCGCGGCGGCTATCTTAGCGGCGCGGAGCTTTGTGATAAATATCGAGGTGCTGACCGACAGCGAAGAGATACGTGCAGGAGTGATGAATGTGCTTGCCGAAAACGGCGTCGGGACGGGCAGCT
This sequence comes from Ruminococcus sp., assembly GCA_024697705.1. GTDB lineage: Bacteria > Bacillota > Clostridia > Oscillospirales > Ruminococcaceae > YE71. The sequence continues at coordinate 4,934 of JAILFF010000215.1, read as the reverse complement.
ATATCCCCGATATTAAATGCGCCGAACTGGAGCGCAGTCTTAAACAGCGCGTTGAGGGCATCTCGTGGGCGGGTATAAGCAAGACCGACAGCACTCTTATAATTGATGTGATAAATAATATCCCGAGACCCGAGCAGCGCCGCGAAAGGCTTCCCTCCGATATAGTGGCGAAGCACAGCGGTACAGTTGAGAAGATCGAGCTTTACGACGGTCTGCTTAAGCTCGCACCCGGCAGCGGGGCAGTCAGGGGAGAGGTCATCATAAGCGGCAGGATACCGCAGACAAAGACCGTTCTGCGCGACGGCAAGTCCGTCACGGAATACGGCGAAAGGTACGTCCGTTCGATAGGCAGGGCATACGGCACCTATTCCGATGTACAGACGTTCGAGCAGCCTTATTCGGAAACGAGTCTTGTAATGAACGGCAGCCGCGACGACCGAAGCTATCTCAGGCTTTTTGACGCGGAGCTGCCGCTCTTCATCGGCGACGGCGGCGGTCTTTACCGTGAGAGCGCGAGTTATTCGCCGCTTGTGATCTTCGGCAGAGAGCTGCCCGTAGGCTTGAAAAAGGTCGGACGCGAGGGCTTTTCGTTCCGCACGGTGAATTATACCCGCGAGCAGGCAAAGCGAAGGGCTGAACGGCTGATGGATAATTACGAGCGCGGTTTCTTAAGCGGCGAGAGGATATTGTCGCGTGAGACGGCAGTCGATTACGGCGCGGAAAGGGTTGTCCTTACCGTTAAATATGAAATTTACGGCGTGATGGGCGAGGAAAGGCAGTTTTTTGTTAAAAAAGGGAAAACAGGCATATAAATCTAATTTGTACAATCTGCACAAAATTTTTGTACGCCGGTCAAAAATTCTCTGCTGATTTGGGCTTGAAATGCTTGATTTTCCGTGCAAATCCGACGATAAATAAATTTTTATAAAAAAGTAATAAAATTTCATAAAATAAACTTAGTTTTTCTTGCATTTTAAATTAAATTGTGATATAATATCTATATATTAGAATTTTGTTGTAAGAGGAACAGTGAATATATGTCAGAAAGGATAATTTTTGCTGACGGGATAGAGCATCTGCTCAATCTTTTCGGCAGCTATGACGAAAATATCGAGGCTTTGGGGCGTGAGTATGATGTTACCGTCGTCAACAGGGACGGCGACATCAAGATAACCGGCTCGGAGGAAAATGTCGCCCGCGCCGCAAGGGCAGCGGAAACGCTGCTCTCCATGTCGAAAAAGGGCGAACGCATAAACGAACAGAATATGCGCTATGTCTTTTCGCTCGTGGGCGAAGGGCTGGAGGGCGAGATAATGAAGCTCAGCGACGACGGCATCTGCGTCACGCTGAAAGGCAGGATAGTCAAGCCCAAAACGCTCGGTCAGAAAAAGTACGTTGACGCTATCCGCGACAAGACGATAGTGCTCGGTGTGGGTCCCGCGGGTACGGGCAAGACCTACCTCGCGGTGGCGATGGCGGTAAAGGCGTTTCGGGCGCATGAGGTGTCGAAGATTATCCTCACCCGTCCCGCTGTCGAAGCGGGCGAGAAGCTCGGCTTCCTGCCGGGCGATCTGCAAAACAAGGTAGACCCCTATCTCAGACCGCTTTACGACGCGCTGTTTGAGATGCTGGGTCCCGAAATGTTTGCCAAACAGCAGGAACGCGGGTGCATCGAGGTCGCGCCGCTCGCTTATATGAGAGGCAGAACGCTCGACGACAGCTTTATCATACTCGATGAGGCGCAGAACACCACGCCCGAGCAGATGAAGATGTTCTTAACGAGACTGGGCTTCGGCTCAAAGATCGTCATAACGGGCGACGTCACGCAGATAGATCTTCCCGAGGCAAAGCGTTCGGGGCTTATCGAAGCGATGAAGGTGCTTAAAAATATTGAAGATATTTCCATTAACAGATTTACCGAAAAGGACGTCGTGCGCCACAAACTGGTACAGGATATCATAAGGGCGTACGAAAAATACTACGAGAGGGGAAGCGGTCATAAAAATGGGTAAGGTCAAGGTTCTGATAACAAACAAGCAGTCTGAGGTAAAGATACCTGTGGGTATCCGTCTGCTGATACGCAAATGCTGTCATGCGTCGCTCGATTACGAGGGCTTCAAGCACGACGCGGAGGTAAGCGTAAGTCTTGTTAATAACGAAGAGATACACAAGCTGAATTCGGAGTTCAGGAACACGGATCGTCCGACGGACGTTCTTTCGTTCCCGCTCGGAAGCGAAGAAGGAGGCTATGAGAAAAACCCCGACACGGGCGCTTATATGCTCGGCGATATCGTTATTTCGCTTGAAATGGCGCAGAAGCAGGCGCAGGTGTACGGTCATTCCTTAGAGCGCGAGGTGGGCTTCCTGACAGTCCATTCCATGCTGCACCTGCTGGGCTACGATCACGAGGACAGCTCGCTTAAGGAACGTATCATGCGCGAGAAGGAGGAGGCTATTCTTACTCAGCTCGGAATTTCCCGCGATCAGACCTTTATAATACCCGAACATTCGCACAAGGACGGCGAATAAGCGGATGAACAGACTACGGTCGCTTGGGCGCAGCTTTTGTTACGCAGGGCGGGGGATAGTATTGTGCATAAAAAACGAACGTAATATGCGAATACACCTCTGCGCGGCGTTCTATGTGCTGCTGCTTATGCCGTTTTACGGCTTCACACGCGGCGAAAAGGCTCTGATATTTGTGTGTATCGGGCTTGTGACCGCGCTTGAAGCCGTCAACACCGCAGTCGAAGCGGCTGTTGATCTCATCAGTCCCGAAAAACACCCTCTTGCCGGGCTTGCGAAGGACGCAGCGGCGGGAGCGGTGCTTTTTGCCGCCATAGGAGCGGCGGCGGCGGGTATCACGCTGTATTTCGACACGGCGGTGCTGAAAAGCATATATGAATGGTTTGCGAGCCGTCCCCTTTTGGCGGTGCTTTTTGTGCTGTCCGCGGGGGCTTGGACGGCTTTTGTTTTTGTGCCGTGCAAGGGAAAGGCAGATAAAAATGAGTGAGATTAAGTTGCAGCCGCTGCGGATACCATCGGGTTGGACGGTGATCTATAACAGCTTTTCCGAATACGCCCCCCTGACAGACAGTCCCGAAGGGCTTGACGAGCTTAACGAGGATATGTTTCAGGCACAGAACGAGCGGCTGATAACAGACCCGGGCCGGTATCCGGAAACGGATATCTGCGGCAGCTATGTGCTGCTTCTTGGCAGCAGAAAAGCCGAAAGACCGTTTGAACGTCCGCTTGCGGTATTTAAGTCGCGTTCTAAGGCGGAAACAGTGAAAAAGCTTGAAGAATGGCTCGGGCTTGAAAAAAAGCTTGAAATAATCGGAAGTCAATAATGAGTGTTACTGCACGGGCAAAAACGGAAGCGCAGATCGAGGCGTTCATATTTGGATAAACGTTCATTTTCGGGAGAGGATAAATATGAGTTTTCAAATGGCAAAATGTATCAACGGGCATTATTACGACGCGGGGAAGTATAAAGAGTGTCCCGATTGCGGCAGCAAGGAGCTTTCTTCCGAAAATGAGCCGGGATCGGAAAAGGAATCGGAGATCGTTCGGCTGAAAAATGAGATCGACGAAGCCGAAGCGGAGTCGCAGTATTATAAGGAAGAGATAATCAGGCTTGAAAATAGGATAAAACTGCTTGAAGCCGAGTGCGCAAAGTATAGGGCAAACTGACGTTCTGTTTGGGAGATTTAAAAATATGAAAATTACAAGATGCGATAGTCTTCATTATTATGACAGCGATAAATATAATAGTTGTCCTTTTTGCAAAAAAGAGACCGATAGCAGCGGCGGCGATAAAGTATCCGATATCGACACGGAGCTCGAAGAGCTAAAATTACGGTGTTCGCAGAAGAAGAAAGAAGCCTTGCATTTAAAGGAAACGGTTAAAGAAATGAGAAACAAGGCTGACCGCCTTGAGATCGAGCTTATCTATCTTAAGAAAAAGGCTGAGCCTTCGCTTATTAAATGGGCTGACAAGAGAAAAAAAGCCGCCGAAGACCCCGACGGAGAGTTTGAAAGCGCCGTTTTTCATAACGAAAATAATAATGTTCTCGGGATATATCTTATGGAGGGGGCAAGCCGCGTATACGCCGAAGAGTGCGTCAAGTCGCTGAACGCTCTTCCGCCGAAAACGGTCATCGAGATATGTAAGGGCATAATAAAATGTGCCAAAGACGGCGGTGAGAACAAGGAGTTCGAGCTTCCTCTTCTTGATAATGCAAAGGATATACTTAATTACTGCTGGTTCACGGACGTCTATGCCGTTAAGCCGAAAAGCAGCGAAATGATCTTATATGTCGTTTCGGGCGAGGGCGATTGGGGCGAAACTGTTTATTTTGCTATCGGAAACGAAACGGTCGCAGTTGTCGGTGCGGATTATACAGACAGTCTGGATTGGTTAAAGGAATATGTAAAAAACAGGGAGTAAGAAAAAGAATATGAGCACTAAAAATGTATTTGTAACGATAGTCGGCAGACCGAACGTGGGGAAATCCTCGCTCTTAAACGCGCTTGTCGGCGAGAAGATAGCGGCGGTTTCGGCAAAGCCGCAGACCACCCGCACACGCATAACGGGCGTTCTGACTAAGGACGAAACGCAGTATGTCTTTATGGACACCCCGGGCAAGCACAAGGCGAAGAACAAGCTGGGCGAACACATGATGAAGGCGGTAAGCGACAGCGTTGACGAAAGCGAAGCAGCTCTCCTCATGTGCGACTGCACCAAGCCCGTTTCCGACGCTGAGCGCGAGCTTGCGGCGGCGTTCAAGAACCGCACTCACGTCGTGCTGCTGCTCAATAAGATAGACCTCGTGGAGGATAAGTCGGAGCTGCTCGAAAAGCTCGCCGAGTATTCCGCGATAGGCAAATTTGACGAGGTCATCCCGATAAGCGTCAAGGACGGCGACGGGCTC
>JAILFF010000149.1 GCA_024697705.1 Ruminococcus sp. | reverse complement strand
TGGGCAATGAGGACGAGCTTGCGGGATATCTTAAAAAGCTGCTCACGAAGCAGGCGGGCGACGGCAGCGGACTTATCTATGGTATGGGGCACGGCGTTTATACCCTTTCCGACCCGCGTGCGGTGATACTGAAAGAATACGCGGGCGCTATGGCGAAGGGCACGGAGTATGAAAAGGAGTTCCGTCTGCTCGAATCGGTCGAGCGCCTTGCTCCGGGGCTGTTCGCGGAGGTAAAGCATTCGGGCAAGGCGATGTGCGCGAATATCGACCTGTACAGCGGATTTGTCTACAAAATGCTCGGGATCCCCGAAGACCTGTTTACCCCCTTGTTCGCGGTGTCGAGAATGGCGGGTTGGTGCGCACACCGCTTCGAGGAGATAAACAGCGGAAAGAGGATAATCCGTCCCGCGTACAAGTCCGTTTCGCGTGAGAAAAAGTATGTTGATCTGGAAAACAGATAAGGTTTCGCAGTAATTATGACAGGAGATGGAAAGTATGATTCAGCAGACACATTTTACCAAGGCGGTCGGAAATGCCAACGAGATCAATGAGCTTCTTCGGCGCTACGGCGTTAAGTTCGGCATATACAAAAACGGAGTATTCAACGAACAGTTTTTTCCGTTTGACCCTATCCCCCGCGTCATAACGGCGGAGGATTTCGAGGGTATGGAGAAGGGGCTCGTTCAGCGTGTCGATGCTCTGAATGAGTTCCTTTTTGATATCTACCACGACAAGAAGATAGTAAAGGACGGCATTATCCCCGAGGATTTCATATATATATCAAAGGGCTATCTTGCCGAGTGTGAAGGAATTACGCCGAAAAACAGGATATACAGCCACATCTCGGGCATAGACCTCGTTCAGGCGAAGGACGGTGAGTGGTATATTTTGGAGGACAATCTGCGCATACCGTCCGGCGCGTCCTATCCGCTTATCGCGAGGGAGCTTACGCGAATCGCCGCACCGCAGGCGTTTGAAGAAAACGAGATAGTCGATAACCGCGGTTACGCGGAGCTTTTGAAAGAGACTATGGAACACTCGAACTGCGGCGGTATCAGAGCTATCCTCACGCCGGGGCGATACAACGCCGCGTACTTTGAACATTCCTACCTTGCGGAGCATACGGGCTCGGTGCTCGTGCAGAACGATGAGCTGTTCGTTGAGGACAATATCCTCTATCACCGCACCTATTCGGGCGGCAAGACGAGGATAGGCGTGCTGTATCGCCGCATAGCCGACGAATACCTCGACCCGCTGACATTCCTTCCCGAATCGCTTATCGGTATTCCGAACCTAATGGAAGCGTACCGAAGCGGGAACGTCGGCATAATCAACGCTCCCGGAAACGGTGTTGCCGATGACAAGGGTATTTACTATTTTGTGCCGAAGATGATAAAATACTATCTCGGCGAAGAACCGATACTGAAAAACGCCCCGACCTATCTGCCGTTCTACGCGGAGGACATGAAATACGTCATGGATAACCTCGAAAAGCTTGTAATTAAGGACGTTGCGGAAGCGGGCGGCTACGGAGTTGTTTTCGGCAATGAGCTGTCAAAGGAAAAGCTCGAAGAGTTCCGAAAAACGATAATCGCCGAGCCGCGGCGTTTCATCGCGCAGGAGGTCATCGACTTCCTCGATCTGCCGATCATCGAGGGCAATGAAACGGTAATGCGAAAAGCCGACCTCAGAGCCTTTGTGCTTTCGGGCGAAAAAACGCGGGTATGGGCTTCGGGATTGACAAGATTCTCACGCAACCCTGCCTCGTTCGTGGTGAATTCATCACAGGGCGGCGGCTTCAAGGACACATGGGTACTTAAATCAGATAATAGATAAGAGATAACAGATAATAGATATTATTTTGCAGCTGACAAAACATACAGAATTAACTATCTGTTATCTTTTATCTATTAACTATTATCTGAATATAGAAGGGAGTAATATATGAGTACGATCTCAAAAGAACACAGCGATCATCTTTACTGGCTCGGGCGCTATACCGAAAGGTTTTTTACCACGCTCAAAGCGCTCGACAAAATGTTTGACAAAATGATCGGAAAAACGCACATTTATACCGAGTATCTCAACTTTTTCGGGCTTGCCGATACCTACGCGGACGACCGCGATTTTATCCGCAGTTTTCTGTTCGATATGGGTAATCTCAATTCCGCGGCGTGCTGTCTTGAACGCGCCTATGACAACGGCATAGTTCTCCGCGAGGAAATATCCACCGAGTCGCTTTCTTTCCTGCAAATCGCGAAAGACACGCTGAAAAAAGCCGAGAACAGCGGGAGCATACGCCTTTCGCTGCTGCCCATCGAGGACATAATATACAGCTTCTGGGGCAGTGTCAACGAGCATATTTTCGACGACGAGATAAGAAATATTATCTACATCGGCAAGACAGTCGAGCGTCTTGACCTTTATATGCGAATGAAATATCCGTATGAAAAAGTCAAGCTCGAATATATCAGACTGCTTAAAAACCTTGCCCGCGTGCCGAAGGGTACGCCTTACCGCTACAATACGACGCATCTCTCGGCGCTGGAGGAAACTCTCGGCACGCGGGAGGATTATGAACTCGGCACAGCAGCCGCGCTCGATAGTCTCGGGCATTTATTTGACACATTGGAGGTGTTTGTATGAAGCGTGTTAATTTCTACTACTCGACCAAGCTTACTTTTGATGATTACGTTCACGACCACAGTTTTGCTCTGCGGATAATCCCTCCCGAAACTGATACGCAGAAGATAGTTTTCTGCGGGCTGAATATCTCCCCATACGTCTCCACACAGCAGACCGCCGACGCTTTCGGCAACAACGTCACATCGGGATATCTTAAAGGCGACCACCGCTTTCTCGATTTCGAGATAAAGGGCTCGGCAGAGACCGACTGCACCAAGCACCGTACCGACTATATGCCGTGCTATCTCTATCAGTCGAAATACACTCAGCCCGACGAGGGCTTGAAGGCGTTCTATAACGAAATAAAAGGCAAGTGTACGGGTACGGTAAGCGACCGCGCCGAAAGCTTCTGCGATATCCTTTCCGATACTATCGAGTATTGCAAGTGCGTGACAGATACGTCAACGACCGCGGCAGAAGCTTTCGCGATGAAGAAGGGCGTGTGTCAGGATTTTTCGCATATACTGATCTCTCTGCTCAGAATGGACGGCATTGCCGCACGGTACATCGCGGGGCTTGCCTTCTGCGACGGCGAAACGCACTCGTGGGTAGAGTACTGGACGGGCGACCACTGGGAGGGCATCGACCCCGCGAACAACTGCCCCGTCAGCGACGATTACCTTGTGATCTCGCAAGGAAGAGATTTCCGCGACTGCGCCATCGACCGCGGAGTGATGTTCGGAAAATATACCCGACAATTGCAGCTTGTGCGGTCGGTATTGACTTGATGGGGAGGTGTTACCGATGATAGAAACAGTCGTGAGCGTTCCGCTTGCGGTACATGAAAGCCTGAAAATACAGAAGCGCCGCATTAAAAACGGCAGAAGCAAAACGCGTCTGAGCCTTGTTACGGGTACGCACGGCGACGAGTTGGAGGGACAGTATCTTGCTTATATGGTCGGGAGCTATGTCAGTGAACATATCGACCTGCTTGACGGGATCCTCGACATTTACCCCGCGCTCAACCCTATGGGCATAGACAGCATATCCCGCGGCATACCGATGTTCGATCTCGATATGAACCGCGTTTTCCCGGGCACGAAGGATGGCACAATGGTCGAAACGGTCTGTGCGGCGATAGTTGACGACATAAGCGGCTCGGACGTCTGCGTGGACGTTCATTCGAGCAATATCTTTCTCAAAGAGATACCGCAGATACGAATGAGCGTTCCGACAGCGCCCGCGCTG
>JAILFF010000146.1 GCA_024697705.1 Ruminococcus sp. | reverse complement strand
AGCGTCCGATCTTTCATAACAGTATTCATCATATTAGGACTTCCTCCTTATCGGAACCCGCCGAACGTCATCGGCAGAAACAATCGTTTCCTTTCCGTACTCTTCATGTCACGTTACGATTTAACCCATGATGTGTATATATATGAACCCGACCTCCATGATCAAGCCCATTGCCGCGGTTACTATTCCGATACCGATCTGTGTGTCGGCGATCTTCGGCACGCTGCGGAAGATATCTCTCGGGTCGTCGGGGTTTATCATGATCTCTGCCGATACGCCTATATTCGGTTCTAATGAGGGATCGTGGATCTTGTCGGACACGATTATCGTTTCGCCCCAAAAGTCGTATTGCCAAATGTGTATGTAGTACATAATTCTACGGTGGCGTCCGTATATATATCGAAGATCAAGGCAGGTGGCTGTGACAGCCTGTGTGCAGCGGCGCTTTTTCTGTGAGACTTTCATGATCTCATGGATAATTCTTGTTACGCCGTCAACAATTACTAACAGCGCTACAATGTAAGTGAACATAGGAAGTTTTTTTTCTTTGATTCCATCGGTAAAGCCGTGAAAAAATATCGAGAGCGCAACCACTGCGGTACCCGTCAGAATATGAGAAACGGGTCTTATTTTTTCCTAAGGGTAAGTACACTTTCCGATCAGCATATCCGTCAAGCCTAAAACTATGAGGACGGCTCCGATCACGATGAACCAGATCGTCATATTTATTGATTCATCCTTGTGCGATCGTATGGAATACGTGGGCAAAGCTATTAACAAGAGCAGCATCGTCGTCTTTATGGAGTTTTTGAGCTTATCCTTTTTTTCTTCTTCGACAAATTGTTTGTCGCAATAATATGTATCGTTACCGGAATAATTGAAAAAACTCATATGCTTCGGCTCCTTCCGATCGTTTTGATCTGTCTCCGTCCGAATATAATTATACCATGCTGTGAATAAATTGTCAATATAATATATACCTTTACAAAAGGAATCAATACCACGTAAAAAGGAAATAAAAGCGTTAGGAATAATATGATAGTTTTAGTAATATTTAAGATTAATTCGCGGTGATATGATTGACAAGAGGTGAGGGGTATGCTATAATAAATATATATATATAAAAATCGGGCGTTAGCTTTTTTCGGCAGCGTCCGAAAGATATTTCGCATTTGAAACGGAGTACACGGAATGTTCTTATTGAAAGGTATAATTATAGGTCTGATAATCGGAACGCCTGTCGGGGCTGTCGGGGCGCTGTGTATGTCGCGGACCCTGCAATACGGCGTAAGAAGCGGATTTGTCACGGGTCTCGGCTGTTCGGTCGCGGACTGCATCTATGCGTCGGTCGGCGCTTTCGGGCTGACTGCGGTGTCGGCTTTCTTGGCGGAAAATGATACGCTGATCTCGGTAGCGGGCGGTTTGATCGTCACGGGAATGGGCGTGGCGGCGCTTATGAGTAAGGGCAATGTTATCACCGCTATGAAGAAAAAGCCCGGTTATATAAAAATGTTTCTGTCGTCGTTCTGCATAGGCATCACAAATCCCGCGGTCGTTATTATTTCGATGATCGCTTTCGGATATTTTAAGATACCGAAGGACCGCACGATATTCGAGAGCGCCATGCTCAGTCTGGGATTCTTTATCGGAACGGTGATATGGTGGTTCATACTGATAGGTGCCATCAAGCTCATTAAGAAGAAATACGGCAATAATATCGGCAATAAGGCTAACAAGATCTTCGGCGTGATAATGATCGTTCTCGGTCTGATAGTCTTCGGCAGATTGATCTTCCAAAAATAATCAAAGCCCGCGGGAAAACGCTCCTGCGGGCTTTTTGCAATTACTATTAAACAGCCGTCCGGCAGTTATTTGCCTTCGAGCCCTTTAAGCGCTCTGAGCTCGTTTTTGTCGAGCTTCATTACGCCGTCCTTGATAAGCTCGACCTCGTCTTTTTTGACGGTTACGATATTATCGGCTTTGTCGGGCTTGACTTTGAGAATCCCCGTCAGAAGGTTTACATCGACTACCGTACCCTTGTTTCCGTCGGCAAGCTTGACGATAGCTCCCGCCTTCGGAGTGGTTTTCAGCAGATCGGTGTATGCTTCGCTTTCGTACTTAAGGCAGCACATCAGTCTGCCGCAGCTGCCCGAAAGCTTTGTCGGGTTGAGCGAAAGCGACTGTTCCTTCGCCATTTTTACCGAAACGGGCTGGAACTCTCCGAGAAAGCGCGAGCAGCAGAAGGGCTGTCCGCAGATCCCCAAGCCCCCGAGCATTTTCGCCTCGTCGCGAACGCCTATCTGACGAAGCTCGATCCTTGTGTGGAAAACGCCAGCCAGGTCTTTGACAAGCTCGCGGAAATCCACGCGGTTTTTTGCGGTGAAGTAGAAAAGCAGCTTGTTGTTGTCGAAGGTACATTCCACATCGACAAGATCCATCTTAAGCCCGTGCTTTCTGATCTTTTCCTTGCAGATACCGAAGGCTTCGGTCTCCTTCTTCCTGTTTTTTTCGACCTGATCGAGATCCTTTTTGTCCGCGATCCTGATTATCGGTTTGAGCGGCGCGTCGAGAGACTCTTCTTCGGTCTCGCGGTCGGCAAGGACTACGTCTCCACATTCCACGCCGCGTACCGTTTCAACGATGACCTTTTCACCGCTTGAAACGTTCAGTCCGTTCGGTGAAAAGTAGTATATCTTGCCCGCTTTCTTGAAGCGGACTCCAATGTATTTAACAGTTGCCATATATTTCCTCCGTATATATATATCCGCAATGTGCGGTCAGATCTCTGCGAGTGTCGCCGCAAGTGAATTATGCAGCGTTTGTACAAGGCAGTTTGCGGCGGCTCTTCCCGAATGGTCGGTCAGGGCGTCGTAGATGTCAGCTAATCTTTTCAGGGAATACGTATTCCCCAGTGCGCGGCATACCTCCCGAGAATACATGAATTCGTCGCCTGCGCCCGTGCGGAGCTTTACCGCGTCGTCTATTATCCTTGTCATGTATCCCGTCAGTGTCAGAAAAGAGTTCTTTTTTGTTCCCGAATCGGAGAGCGTTTTCAGCAGAATGTATTCGTCGTGTGCTGCGAGCGCACGGCAGCAGGAAAGTGCTGCTTCGGCGGAGGCGCGTTCTTCCTCGTCCTCGGTGTAGAAAAGCGCTCTGCCGATGTTTCCTCCGCATCGTCTGACTGCTTCTTCGGCAAGCTGACGGTCTTTTCCGTGCCTGATAAGATATGCCATCGCGTTCGCGTGGGATACTTCTGCGGCGTTAAGATGAACAGTTCTCGAAATGATCGTTTCGAGAAATATCTCTTTTGAGCGTGCCGTAAGTATCAGCACCGACGATGCGGGCGGTTCTTCAATGGTCTTCAGCAGAATGTTTTGCAGCTGGACCGAGGTCTGCGGTGAACGGTCGATGTCGGGGATCATGTATATCTTGTAGCGTCCCTCGCTCGGCGAGATGTAGGCGTCGGATACGATCGTGCGGATATCATCGACCTTGTAGTTGCCTGTCTCGCTTGATACCGCCGTGATAACGTCGGGGTGCTCGTTTTTTTCGACAAGACGGCAGTTACGGCAGGTGCCGCAGGGAGTCCCGCCGCCGTTTTCGCAGAGAAGCTGCGCCGCCAAATATCGCGCAATGGTGCGTTTTCCGAGCCCCTTTTCTCCGCAGATGATGACCGAATGAGGCTCCCGCCCCTTCGAGATCATGCGCGAGGTCAGTTCAATGGTTCTTTCGTTTTCAATAAGCTCGATCATAAATATCCTCAGACCTGTTCAAAGCGTTCGATGTCGGTGACGAATATGGTAGCGCCGCCGACGTTCACTTCCACGGGATAGTTTTCCCCCGCGCCGCGCTCGGGCATGATACCATTGGGAACATATCTTCGCCTTCTGCGGGAGTTCTCCTTGCAGATATCAACTACCCTGTCAACGTCCTCGTCGCAGCAGCAGATAAGAAAAGTAGTGTTCCCCGCCGAAAGAAACCCTCCCGTGGAGGCAAGCTTGGTGGCGCGGAACCCATGTTTCAGCAGTTCTTTTGAAACAGTGTAATTATCATCGTTATTAATAACAGCAAAGATCAGCTTCATATAAATACTCCTTACCGAAACGCATAAGAACGTTTCGGAGATAAATAGACCTGTCTACTAACCACTCGTGCGACCAATGGCAAAAGATTTTGTCATGATGCAAGGCGGACGACGGCATTAACTTCGTTAATGCCAGCGTGCTGTCGCACGGTGAAGAGGACAACTGTTTGAACTTGTTCAAACCCGCAGCATGACAAAAGATTTTGTCAGTGGGCGTGCGAGGGATTAGTGGACAGGTCTATTATATCACATCTGTTTCGGAAATGCCATACCTTTTAAGAATTTTTACAATTTCGGGAGTAATGCGTTCTCCCGCCATGACTATCGCCACCGACGGCTGACAGCTCATGGCAGTTCTTGCGGCTGTTCGTCCGACAGCTTCATCTGCGGATATCCTGTGCGCTGCCGAAAAGACCGCTTGACGTATACTCATTTTCTTTTCGGGTCGAAGCTCGGAAAGAAGAGCTCCGTCGCCTGTCAGCGGAGGGCGCAGTTCGAGGCTTGAAAGAAAATCTTCAAGCCTTGCAAAATCACGTTCGGTATTGAAAGGGGAGCACATCAGCACGACAGCTCCCGGGTCGGAGTATTCACATTCGATCATGGCGCCGCGCAGCATTTCGGCAAGCACGTCACCGTCATAGCCTATCTTTTCTGCGGCTACGGTGATCTTTGCGGGCTCTTTCGAGATATCCGGAATACCCCTTTGCCGCATAAGCTCCTTGACGAGAGCCGTGCGTTCGCAGCAGGCACGTATCATGGCGGGAAGCTCTCCGTGAAGAATTTCGGCGCATTTGTCGAGCGACTGCATGATAAGATAGGAAGGGCTTGTCGAGCCGAAAAGCGCCATCGCGGGCTTGGCAAGCTCGTCAAAGCCTTCGGGCGCCGTCTTTGATATGTGCAGATACGCTCCTCCCGTGTAGACGGGCAGCGTTTTATGTGCCGAGTCGCATACGATGTCCGCGCCGAGCTCCAGCGGGTGAAGCCCTTCTCCCGCGAATTTGAGATAAGCGCCGTGAGCGTTGTCAACGATAAGAAATGCTCCTTTGCTGCGGCAGATATCGGCTATCTCCTTTACGGCGGCGATGTTCCCGATATAGTCGGGAGAGGTTATGTATACCGCGTCGATATGCCGCTCGTCAAGGCATCTTTCGACGGCTTCGGGAGAAACGGCACACTCGCAAAGCAGCGAGCGTTCGCTGTCGGGATATATCCACACAGGGTCGATGTCCAGCAGAACGCAGCCGTTCAGAAAGGCGCGGTGACAGTTCCTCGGAGAAGCAACGGCAATATCCCTTCCGAGATACTGCCTTACGATACAAAGCGCTGCCTTTATGGAAAGGCTCGAACCCTCGGCAGAGTAGCAGCTGAGCCGCGAGCCGAATGCCTCAGCCGTGAGCCTTTCGCTTTCGGCGATGATGCCGTCAGCCTCGAAAAGAAAATCGGCGCCTTTTATCTCGGTGAGATCGAGCGCTTCGAGCCCGTGGAGCTTTACCCCCTTGTGACCGGGCATATGAAAACGCGATATTCCCGAAGCGGCGTACTTTTCGGCAAAGTCACAGATCGAAAGCTGCATGGCTTACCAGATGAACGGGATCATCCGATATTTAACAAATGTCTTGTAATCGGTATAGCCGGGCATTTCCTTGTCAAGCTCTTTTTCCTCGAAAATTATCTTGACTACGACCAGTGCAAGATAAATGAAGGAAATACCGAAAGCGATGTACGAGCCGAGCATGAGCCATACAAATATCATCATGATCGCCGACGCGGTGTACATCGGGTGACGGATTATACCGTACAGACCCGTGTCCTTAAGCTCAAGATTGTCTATCAGTTCATAAAAATGGAACTTCATATCGTTTTCTCTGAGTACCTCAAGGAACATGGCATATCCCGCAAGGAAGAAGACGGTGCCGACAAGCATACCCGTGCTGCCGACCTGCGCCCATTTGAAGCGGTTGGAAAGCCCGCACATAACAAAAAGCACCACTACCACCGCGCAGAATATGATAGTCTCTTTTTTCTTGAAAAACTCCTTGGCGTCGAAAGGCTTTCTGCTTTCGAGCAGATCGGGGCGCTGGGTAAGCATAAGCGCTATGATGATGATGAGCGGTACTATGACAAAGCCCATAAATATCCAGCCGCGCTCAAATCCGAGTCCCGCGGGCGCGAATACCAGTATCATCAAGATAAGTATGCCCGCGAGAAATTTCCCAAGTGTTTCAAGTATCAGTTTTTTGTCCATGAAATACGACCTCCATTCGTATCTTTTTTTTTATTATAACACATTCCTCGGGAAAAATCAACCATGCTTATTGACATTTTATCTTTTTTTTGATATAATATCGTCAGATGAATTTATACTATCCTTCGACCAAGCCTGTGACAAGATTTGCCGTCATGGGCACGAGTGCCAAGGATGACGACTGCATTAACGAGTTAATGCCAGCGTGCTGTCGCACGGTGAGGAGGAAGACGAAGGCAATCGTGTTCAGGACGGTGAAGATTGTTGCGGGAATGGTCGAGGGATAGTATTAAAGGAGCCGAAGACATTTGATGAAAAGAGCAGTTACAATACAGGATATTTCCTGCTTCGGGAAATGCTCGCTTACGGCGGCGCTGCCTGTAATGTCCGCAATGGGCGTCGAAACGGCTGTGATACCCACCGCCGTGCTGTCTACCCACACAGGAAGCGGCTTTACGGGGTATACGTTTCGCGATCTTACCGACGATATCACGCAGATAGCGGCTCACTGGAAAAAGTTAGGGCTGCATTTTGATACGATATACACGGGCTATATCGGCTCGTGCGCTCAGATAAACGTCATTAAGCGCTTTATAGCGCAGTTCCGCACCGATGATACGCTTGTAGTGGTCGATCCCGTCATGGGCGACGGCGGCAGGATGTACGCGGGCTTTGACAGCCGCTTCGTCACGGCGATGAAGGAGCTTTGTTCGATAGCCGATGTTATTCTTCCGAATCCGACGGAGGCGGCGCTGCTTCTCGGGAGGAATTTCTCGAACAGCCTGACCGAGCCCGAGATAAAGGATATGCTTGAAAGGCTGACGGGGCTTGGCTGCAAAACGGCGATAATGACAGGCGCTTCACCCGACAATGTAAGGAACGGCGCGGCGGCGTACTGTCCACGCGGCGAGGGCTTTGTTTTTTCCTACGGCGAGAATATCCCGGGCAGCTTTCACAGCACGGGGGATATTTTTTCGAGCGTAGTCTCGGGAGGGCTTACTCTCGGAATGACGCTGCGGCAGGCGCTCGATCTTGCGGTAGGCTTTACTCACGACTGTATCAAAGCCACACTTCCCGTGCGCGAGGAGGAATGGTATTCGGTGCGGTTCGAGCCGTGTCTCGGGGGCTTGGCGAAAGCCTGTGAGAAATTTATGGAATAATGATCGTGACAAAAACGACCGCTGCGCCGATATTTGGGACAGCGGTCTGCGGCTATTAAGAAAATGAGCATTTACTTTAAGATAAAAGATAAAAGATATAATACGCAACAGTGAAGTATTGGTTTTGAATTTCAAACACGGGGATTAAAATATATCTTTTATCTTTTATCTCTTATCTTTTATCTTAGAAAATCTCTATCCGAATACGATCTCGAATCGTATCATGTCGGTAAGCGCTTCCGCGCCGTGTTTGCGCAGCAGGGAAGGGAAGTGCCGACGCAGGATCCTTTCCGTGCCGAGAATTTCCGCGCCGCCCGAATCTCCCAGCTTATCGGCAAGCTCGTTTGCTTCGGCAGTGAGCTTTTCAAGAGCCGCTCTGTTATGGCCCTCGCGTTCGCGGCTGTCGGGGAAGAACTGCTCGTCTGCGGGAGCGGCGGTGAGCTTTGCGCGGATAATGAGCTCTCCGTTTTCCCGAAATGCGGTGATATCGCGGTCGGTGATGTGCAGCGTGCAGCCGAGCCGCTGACCGTTATATTCGGCGTCGGCAAAGACGTTCGTGCCGCTGCCGTTTATTGCGGCTGCCAGCCCCGCCTCGCTGCCCGAAAGCTCGCCCGCAAAACGTCCCTCACGCAGAACGGCACATTTGTTCAGTATCACACGGGAGCTTTCGGGGAGCTTTTCGGGCGCGGAGCCTTCTTCCCCCGAACTATCCGCGCTGCCGCCCTTTGGCTTTGTCATGAGCGAGAATTCGGGCATCAGTACACTGCCGTTTTCTTCCTCCGACGATTCGAGCAGCTGCATAAGCGAGCATTTGGCGCAGCGCCCGCGTTCACATTCGGAGCTTATCATCATTGCAAGCTTTTCCGATGTTATCCCGCCCGACATCATCGGCACCGAGAGCAGCTCCGCGGCGGTGCCCGACGACATCGCGCAGTCGGTGTTCAGATAGGCTTCGGAGGAGGAAAGAAAGAATCCGAGCAGCTCGTTTTTTCTTGTCATGTCGATGCTTCTGCCGAAAACGATAAGCTTGTTCTGCCCGATGAATACCCGCCCGCCAAGATGCGTCTCGCAGTCGTTAATCGCTTCCGCAACGTTTCTTCCGCTGCCGCCGACAATGCTTACATTCGGCTGCGAGGGGTCTATCGCCGTTTCGCTGCCGCCGCTTGTGGGGCTGAATACCTGCATCGTCACGCGGAAACCGCTGCCTTCGGGGTCGATGCCTATCGCGTGTATCATGACGCGGTCGGCTATCTCCATCGGTCGTCCTGCCGAGTAGTAGATCACCCCGAGCATCGCTATCGAGATAAAAAAGAATATACGTTTCAATCGGTTCGCTCCCTTTCCGTTTTGTGCTTGCGGCACGAACTATGCTCCCATAGACAAATAAGTTATTTGGCAACTGCGGAGAAAACCGCGATATACCGTCGTTTTATCGGTGTTGACAAGGTGGCAACACCGACGGATTTCATCGGTGTTGCCAAATAAGAAAGGCTAAAAATCTCTCGGTGTTGCCATACTGTCAACACCGTAAAAACTGCGATATTACGTCGTTTCTATCGGTGTTGCCAAATAAGAATCGTATTTGGGGGAGATGTCTCAACACCGAAGATTCCTCCGCGATAAAAAATCTTCCCACAGACAAATAAATTTAAATACATCTTCGGAGAAAAACGCGATATACCGTCGTTTTATCGAAGATGTACGAATACATCTTCGAGAGTGCTATTTTACATCTTCGGAGAAAAAACGTCGAAGATGTATTTTGTACATCTTCGAGGAAACCGCGAAATAACGTCGTTTTTGCCGAAGATGTACTGAAATTTATTGTTCTTGGGGAGGTGCGTCTTTAACGATAAATATAATATTAGGAGTAAGACTATGTATTACAAGATAAAAGAAACACTTGTGCCTTGCGAGACCCGCCCGCGTGAGGCTTATGTGGCGGTGCTCACGAGCGAGGAATGGCTTGAAGAAAGCTCCGCCTTTGATATGGGTATCGAGCTTGAAGTGAACGCCCGCGACGCCGACAGCACCAAAGCGGAGGTCAATTACGATTCGCTGACGGGAACGTTCTCTATCCCCGAACGCAGCGATATTTCCGCCGACGACGCGCATTTCGCGTTTGCGCTCGATGAAAAGGGTATTGTCTTTATCGACGACAGCGGCACGGTTCAGAAGCTCATTCAGAGGCTTACGGCTGCCAAGCGATGGAAAATGCCCTGCCTTGAACGCTTTATCTACGATTTCCTTGAACAGATAGTTCATCACGACCAGAAGGTCATGGAGCGCTTTGAAGAAGAGCTTGACGACATCGAACACGCCATAATGACCGACCTCGACCCCTGCTACCTTAAGCGCATAAACGAGATCAGAAGTGACCTTCGCGTGCTGCGTATCCATTACGAGCAGCTTATGGACTTGGGGCAGGAGCTTGAAGAGAACGAGAATAACTTTTTCAAGCAGAAGAACCTTAGGTACTTCCACCTGTTCAATCAGCGCATGGAGCTGCTTCACGACATCGCGGCTTCGCTCAGGGACTATACCATTCAGGTGCGCGACCTTTACCAGTCGCAGCTTGACGTAAGGCAGAACCACATCATGGCGATACTGACCATCGTGACTACTGTATTCACGCCGCTCACGCTGATAACGGGCTGGTACGGAATGAACTTCGTTCATATGCCCGAGCTTGCGTGGAAAGGCTCCTACCCCGTTGTCATCGCCGTAAGTATAGCCATTGTTGTCGGGTGTCTGTGGTTTTTCAAGAAAAAGAAATGGCTTTGAATATTATTATATGTTAACATTTTAACAACTTGTCGGATTCAATTGACAACCGTAAAAGTATGTGATATAATTGACAATGTTGTGATTCAGGGGGTGGAATATGGAGAAGATCAACTTTACCGATATGGGTTTGGGACTGAGTCTTTCGGCATTTCTGGTGGCACTTACCGACCTTGTTTTCTCGCTTGTCAGCAAACGCTACGACAAGCCCCAGAATAAAGTCTATCTGATCCAGCTGGGCATACTTAAGCTGAACGCCGTCTGCGGAATGGTAACTACCTTTACCGGACAGTCGAAGTATACCTCAGATTCCGCTTTCGCTATGCTCATTGTTTCGCGGTACATCTATTTTCTCACCCACGCGCTTATACCGCCGGTTTTCTTCTTTTATATAAGCAATGTTACCGGAAGAAATTTCCGAAGGCGCGGCGGCGGAAAAAAGATGGACTTTCTCACCGACCGCTTTCTGCTTATTGCAGTGGCGGTGAACGAGCTCATAATAGCCCTGAACCCGCTGACGAACTGGATATATGTTTTCAATGAAAACAGGCAGTTCAAGCGCTGCTGGGGAGAATTCATCTTTGTTTACGGCTATTCAGCGGTGTGGATGGCAGCTGCGTTCATAATGCTCATGTGTTCGCGGAAATTCCTTTCGAACAGCCGCAAGAGCGCGATCGTTTTCTGCTATATCGTGGGACTGGCGGGTGTTTTGTTACAGCTGATTTACAGCAAATTCCGCATCGAGGTATTTATGGAGACTCTTGGCTATACGGGCGTTCTGCTGTTCGTCGAAAACGAGGACGACCGTATGGACGTCACGGTGGGGACGTACAATGCCGCCGCCTTCAAGCTTGACATAGCCGCCGCAGTCAGCAACGGGATACAGACAAGGCTTATTCTCGTAAGAAATATCACCTGCGACGAGCACCGCATTATCGGCAGCGCGGAATCGGACTACGCTCCCGAAAGAGCGGTTGCGGAATATCTCGGAAAGCTTGTCGGAAAGCACTATATCTATTCGATCGGACGCGGTAAGCTTGCCGCCGTTCTGTACAATAAAACGGACAGTGAAGCGCTTGAGCTTGCCGAAAGCGTCGCCGATTGCTTCGGGAAGACGTGGGAGAGCGAAGAGATAAAAATGCGGCTCGACGGCAGGGTGCTCCTTGTTGACGTACCCGAAAGAGCTTCGACCGCCGAGGAAGTGCTCTACATTGCCGACTGCCCGATGCCCGTGGGTGCCGACCGCAGCGTAATGAGCGGCAGCGACCTTGACTGGATAGTTAGGCGCTCCGCCGTTGAAGCGGCTGTCAGGCGCGGTCTTAAGGACGGCAGCTTTGACGTATGGTATCAGCCGACTTATACGATAGACAAGCAGCTGCACGGCGCGGAGGCGCTTCTCAGAATGAACGACCGCGAGCTCGGAAGGGTATATCCCGACGAGTTCATTCCCGTGGCGGAACAGCTCGGGCTCATCGGCGAAATTGACGAATTTGTTTACCGCGAGGTATGCGCGTTCCTTGCGTCGCACGAGCCGCAGAGATTCGGCGTCGGCTGCATAAATGTCAATCTTTCCGTGACCGAGTGCATGAAGAGCGGCTTTGCCGAGCGTTTTACCGAGATAGCCGACCGCTGGGGCATACAGGGCAAAGAGGTGGTCTTCGAGATCACCGAAAGCGTTGCCGCAGAGGATATCGTTCGTATTTCCGCTGTTATAGACAAGCTTAAGAGCAGAGGTTTTTCCTTTGCGATAGACGATTTCGGCACGGGTTACTCAAACCTTACGGCGACTCTTTCGCTCGGAGCCGAGCTTATCAAGATCGACAAAAGCGTTCTGTGGACTTCGTGCAAGGACGAAAACGGCGGCGAGCTGCTTTCGGCTTCGGTCAAGATGGTAAGGGCGATGCACAAAAAATCTGTCGCCGAGGGTGTGGAAACGGAAGAGCATATCGAGAAGCTTGCGAAGCTCGGCTGCGATTATTTGCAGGGATATTATTTCTCCAAGCCTCTCCCGAAGGACGAATTCCTCAGATTTATTTCAAAATAATGCTTTATTGCGCTCCTGCGGGGTCACTGCGGGGGCGTTTTTTATGAATGAATGCACAAAGTCCACAAACAGCGTAAAGTGAGGAAATTATTCATTTTAGCGCTTTCACGGAGCGAATAAAAGTCAGCATCAGCGCCGAGACCGTTATCATCGTAAATGACGAGGAGAAGAACGTAAATATGCCGTTTGCCCTGTCGATGAACGCGCCGTGAGTATTCCCCGCGAGCGTGTAGAACGCATACCCCGACTGCCCGAAAAATCTGCCCATGACCGTTCCGCACATCAGGAAAAACAGCCCCGAGATAAGCGCGTCGGCGATAAGAAAGGGCTTTACAGCGCGGTCGGGTGAGCCTTCCGTTCCGCCGATAAGCCCCGCAAGTATCACGGGTTCGGGGAACAGCCGCAGCAGTCCCGCAGCCGTGAGCGTTATCTCGCGTACCGGCTGATAGGAGAGCAGGTCAAGGCGGTCGGAAAGCATACTCCCGCGCATTTCGATAAGCACGGGCGTACAAACTGCCGCAAAGCCCGCAAGTATGAGCGAAGCAGTCCGCGCCGTGCCTGCAAGCCCCATCGAAGCGACATAAGCGCAGATACATAATAGCACGATGAATGTCGTCGGGCGGGTGCAGTGCTCGGGATAGGTCTCGGCGGTCATTTCTGCGAAGGCGTTGGCGCAAACTATGATCATGATCGCGGAGAGCGCCGCCGTTACCGCAGAAAATGCCCTGCTTTCCTTAAAATGCCTGCCGAGCAGTGCGGCTGCGGTCATCAGCGGGAGCTTCAACAGGCAAAGCCCCGCGGCGGTAACTGCTGTTATGGCGGCATTTTCGCCCGAGTGGGGCATATAAAGCGAAAGCGAGAAAAGCCTTGCCGCCGTCAGCAGTGCCGCCGTTGTCAGCGCCGATACGCGGCTGTTATCCGATCTGTTCATGTCAAGTCCTTTGTCGTGGGTTCGTCTTTTTCCATGCGGCGGAAGGTCTTTCTGCCGAGCATTTCCGAAAGCCCGTCGGGGTGAAACGGTGCGGCGGGCGAGGAGAACGGTACTCCGTCAAGGCTTTGCGAACAGATGTTCGCTGAGAGCATGACAGCGCAGGCGCTTATCCCGAAGAATCCCGCAAAGCCTCCCGCGAAAATGAACATCAGCCGCAGAACGGGAAGCTGCTGCGAAAACGAAGGCAGCACGAACGAAGCCGTAGCCGTCACGCCGACGATAATCAAAAGCGGCGAGGAGATTATCCCGCTTTTTACCGCAGTATCGCCGATGATAAGCCCGCCCGCTATCGACATAGCCGTGCCGATGGCGTGCGGAAGGCGTATGCTTGCTTCGCGGAGTATTTCGAGCAGCAGCACTATCACGACAAGCTCGGTGAACAGCGAGAGCAGCGTGGTCTTTTCGCCCGCCGCAAGGTTCAGCAGGAGTTTGAGCGGCAGCATCTCGGTGTCGTGATTGACTGCGGCAAGATAAACACCCGGGAAGGCAGCCGCCAGAAGAAACGCCAGCCAGCGCATTATCTTCACGAAAAAGGCGTAGTATCGCTTCACCGAGTAATCGTCCACGGTGCCGAAGTTTTCCGCGAAAAGATAGGGGACTATCAGCGCAAACGGCGCTCCGTCAACGATAACGCCTATCCTGCCGCGGATAAGCTCGGTACACAGCAGGTCGGGACGTTCGGTCACGCCTACCTCCGAGAACAGCCGCCTGCCCTCGTCGCGTTCTAAAAACGGCTGAATGTAGCCGGGAGTCAGCACGCTGTCAAGTCTGATCTCCGAGAGCCGCCGCCTTATCCCCGCGACGGCGTTTTCGTCGGCTTTTCCGCGCACATAAGCTATGCAAACGTCCGTTGACGAAAGCTTGCCGCACTGTATCATCTCGAATGTCAGCGAGGGGTGTTTTATCCGCCGCCTTATGAGCGAAATGTTTGTTCGCACGACCTCCGCAAAGCCCTCCTGCGAGGCAAGCAGCTCGTTTTCCGAAACGGGCTGTGAGACTGCCCTTACCGCGTAGCCCTGTATCCCGAACGCCGCCGCGAACGGCACGCCGTCAACGAATACGAGCGCAAATCCCGAAAACAGCAGCCCGAGAGCGCTGCCGTAGGTATAACAGACCGTTTTATTGGACGACATCATGCTTTCCTCCGTGCAGAAGCGCATAATGCTCTGCGGAGTTGAGTGCGTTCCTCCGTTTAAGGACATCAGCGGGAGCAGCAGCAGCTCGCCGACGGTCTCGCCCGAGACCATGCCTTCGGCGGTGACTACCGCACATTCGGTGCCGTTGATCGTCAGGCGGGGAGTGTTGATATCCATGCTGCCGCCCGTTATCTCGCGCAGATCGGCAAGTGCCTTTTCAAGGCTTTCGGCGATCGGTACGTTTTCGTAAGAACCGTGATCGGGCATTTTCATCACCTCGTTATGTGAAACAGTATTGCCCGATTCGGGCGGATTATTCATTCGGAATAACAGCCGATAAAGCGGCGCATAATAATCCCGTGAAAAGGTGAGTGATAACAATGCTGATCGTGTTTCTGAGGGCGATCATACTTTACGCCGTGATAATATTCTGCATACGGCTGATGGGCAAAAAACAGCTCGGAGAATTGCAGCCGAGCGAGTTCGTGGTGACGATAATGCTTTCCAATATCGCCACGCTGCCGATCGAGGATTCCGATATCCCTCTTTCGATGGGGCTGATACCTATACTCACGTTTGTTTGCATAGATGTGTTTTTCTCGTATCTTTCGCTTAAGTCGCAGAGCTTCCGTCGGCTGATATGCGGCTCGCCGAAGGTGATAATCTCGGGAGGAGAGCTCGACCAGCGAACAATGAAGGAGCTTCGCTACACAGTGGACGACCTCATGGCGGCGCTCAGAACGCAGCAGGTGTTCGACATTTCCGAAGTTCAGATGGCGGTGGTGGAAACTACGGGTCAGATTTCCGTGTTTATGAAGAAAAGCTCTCAGCCGCTTACGCCCTAAGATATTTCGATCGACAAGCCCGATGCCGACCCGCCGATGCTGATAGTCAACGACGGCGAGATTATTAAAGGAGCGCTCGACGGTCTCGGAAGGGACGGCGCATGGCTCGACAGCGTGCTTGAAGGCGAGGGCGTAGCTTTAAGCGAGGTCCTGCTGATGACCTCCGACGGCAGCAGCTCTACGGTCATACGAAAAAAGCGCTTTCGGAGCGGAGGGGAGGCAAGCCCGTAATGAAGCGAAATATCACGGCGCTCGTTTTGTTTATCCTGCTCGTAATGGTTTCGGCGGGTCAGCTGTGGCTGCTCGGAAGGACGACCGAGCAGCTTGACGAGCTTATCGACGAATACGAACAGTCCGTAATATTGGACAGAAATGATTCGGGCGAAAGGCTTTCCGAGCTTTCCGCCTACTGGGAGAAGTATTACCGCACGGCTTCGTTTCTGACGCGCTCCGATTCGCTAAGCGATATGGCGGCGGACGTTTCGCGGCTGCGTTCGATGAAAGACAAAGAGGCGCTTTTGGAAGAGCTTCATTCGCTGCGGAAAAGGGCAGAGCTTATTCTGGACGAGCAGATACCTCACCCCGAAAGCGTATTCTGATGCTGAAATATAGTATAACAAACTTATTAATGCGGCAATTAAACAATTTGCGAGGGTAGGGTGGGGGCTTGCCCCCACCACTGTCGTCCCTCACGTTTATTGGTGATATTCGCGGTCGGGGCAAGCCCCGACCCTACACTGATAGCGGCTAAACCAATTATTTAATTGCCGAAGTACCCGATACCTTTTTCGCGGCACTTCGGCATTATCTGCGAGCTTATCTGCTCAAGCATCATATTGAGGGAGAACTTGCCAAAATTAAGTGTCTCCCGCCCCCGATTCGATACGGCTCATTACAAGGATATCATTGATGATGGAGAGCAGATTCCGCGAGCTTTCACCGATCTTTTCGAGGTATTTGCGCGTTCCGTCGCTCAGGTCTTTGTTTTTCAGCGCGAGAGTGTCAAGTCCGATGATTGCGTTTATCGGTGTGCGTATCTCATGGCTCATGCCCGAAAGGAACATATTCTTCGATCTGTTAGCCGCCTCCGCGGAATTCAAAGCGTCGGACAAGGCTTCGTTTTTCGCCATTGCCTCGCGAATTTCCGCGTCAACATCGGTAAAGCCCACGATGATATAGTGCTCGTCGTTCTCCATGCGTGAGATCTTCATACTGAAATAGACGGGCTTGTTCAGGATCATTCTGCGGTAGGTCATTACAACGGTGTCCTTGCCGCTCAGAGCCTTCATCAGTTTTTTGCGGTTCATGGCAGAAAGAAAAGCGTCCTTGTCGTCGGGGTAAACATTCTCGCTCAGCTCCGCCTTGCAGTCGGTGAAGAAATGCCACCCGCGCCGCAGCTCGGAAAGAGTATTCCCGTCCTCGCACCTGCTGTACTTCGTGAATTCCTCGGTATCCGTGTTGACATAGAACATCTCCGTGTAATCGCGGGCGAGCGTCTTCGCTATATGGGTATACATAAGTCCCGCGTTGACGGCGCTTTCGTAGGCTTCCTTCGTCATTGCCTGTTCATGCTGTATGCTCACAAGATCGGTGATGTCCTGACAGATGCCGAGAACACAAAGCCTTCCGACGGTGTCGCGGTACTTAAGCTTGGTGGTACGGAGCTGTCTCGGTCTTCCCATCGCGTCCGAAACGTCCTCGTGATAAATGTAGGGTTTGCTCAGAGAAAGCGTTATATTGTCGGCTTCGGTAAATTGTGCCGCGGTCTCGGAGCCGAAGATCTGAAAGTCTGTAAGTCCCAATACCTCTTCGGGAGAGTTCTTGTGCGCATACTCGGCGAACGCCCTGTTGCACGCAAGATATTTTCTTGTCTCCGCGTCCTTGGTGAACGTCATGCCGGGCATATTGTCGAGCAGAGAACGGAACCTGTCCTTAAGCTCGGAGACCTTTTCCGATTCGTCCGGTTTTCTCCGATAGTCCTCCTTTTCATAGACGGCGGTAAAAGAGTGCATCAGACAAGTCCCCGGCAGATATGCAATGGAATAAAGAGGAAGATACGGGAACCACAGCTGAACAAACAGACATACCGCCATTATCATCGCAAAGTATGCACGGATACGATATTGTGTGCAGCTTTCGGAGCTTGCCTTCGCCCGTATCAGCAACGTCATGTCGAAAAGCGAAATGACCGTCAGAAAAAGTATCTGAATCGCCAGCACGACATAACGCATGGTAAGAGGGTTGTAGACGCAGCTTTTATCTATCCTGAAAAGCACGGGTCTGAAAATGTTTACGACGGTCAGAACGAAGATCGTCACGCCTATCACTCGTCCCGTATATACAAGGAAACGCCCCGAGGAGCTTTCTTTGTTCTGATATTTTACGGTATTCTCCGCCCATAGCGAGATACCTGCCGCCACAGCGATGAAATATAGTACGGTGTCGATATAAAGCGCGGTAACGAGCTTCTTGTATTCAAACACGCCCCACAGAATATCGGTCAAATAATATGCAAGGACCGCAAACAGAAATCTTCTGTAAACGCTCCACTCGGGTTTATCATAGACCTGCGTGCTGCGTAGGATATCACGGTTTTCTATCAGCAATACCGATGCTGCCAGCAGACCGATCGCGGAATAATACATATGACCCTATCCTTTCAGCTTCCTTTTTTCTTTCAAAGAACTCTTGTTTTCATACATTTTTTGGTCTGCGCGTTCGTACACATGAGATACTTTGTCGTCGTGATCGCAGCATGACATACCCAAAGCGATGACTATACCGCCGTTTTTGACTGCTTCTTCGTTATGCTCGTTCATGAGACCGATAAGTTCGTCGATGCGGGCATAGTCGTCGCCAAGCGAGAGCACGGCAAATTCGTCTCCGCCCACGCGGAATACGGGGCTGCGCTTGAAGGTGGTGCAGATGATGCGGCAGGCGTCTCTTATGAACCGGTCTCCCGCCTTATGCCCCTGAGTATCGTTGACTTTTTTAAGATCGTTGACGTCAAGGATCGTTATGGCGAAATCGGGTGCGCGGTTCATCTCGATCTGGGCGTTCAGTCTTTCCTCGTATACGCGGTAGGCGTTCCTGTTCTTAACTCCCGTAAGGGCGTCGATGTTGGCTTCTATCCTTGCCTGAGCGAGCCTTCTGCCGTATTCCTCCTCCTGACGCACCTGCGCGTCGATATCATTGACGCCGACGACGAGCCGTTTTCCGTCGGGTTCTTCCACAAGTGCGGCTTTCAGCTGAACGTAACGCGGTTCATCGTTCATTATAATGCGGTAGCTGAGGGTGAAAATACCGTTATTGTCTGCCTCCTCCATGGCGTTTTCCATTGTGAGAGCCGTAAATACGCGGTTTTTGTCCTCTGCGAAAACTACCTTGATCGAGTTTTCCCTGAGATCGGAGAAGAAATCCTCGCCCTCCGACGGCATGGAAAAAGCGTCAAAATCGGCAGACGAGCTGTATTCGCGGTACTTGCCCGTTTCGGGTACGACAACGAAGATACACAGGAAGTCTCCCGCGAGGGCGCTTATGCGTCTGTACGCTGTCTGTTCCTCCTGCATACGCTGCGCCGCCTGACGGTGCCGCATCTGTTCGTCGATGTCGGTGATGCTCAGTATCATGAACCGCTCGTCGTCCTTCATGCGGGTGACCTTCATATTTACGTATCTCGGCTGAGAGTCCGTTATCATACGGTATGTTATCATAAAGATATTGTTCTTGTCAAGCTCTGCTTCAAGATTTTTTCTTTCCATAGCGCGGATAACTTCGTCACGGTCTTCGGGGAATACGTTGACCTCCGCCGCGTCCCGACCCTCTTCAAAGAAATGCCAGCCGCGCCTTACTTCGGTAAGGCTGCCGTCGGTCTCGTCCGAGCGGTATTCGATAAATTCCTCCGTATTGATATCGACATAGAAAAGATCGTCGAAGCCGTGCGCCAGCGCCTGCGCGATATGGGTAAAGATGATGCCGCTGCTCCGCGCCTTTTCGTAGGATTCCTTTGTCGAAGCCTTTTCCCGTGAGATACGCAGGCTGTCCGAAACGTCCTGGAACAGCGCCAGTATGCAGAGCCTTCCTTCGGCGTCGGTGTATTTCTGCTTGGTCGCCTTTACCTTGATGATATTGCCGTTTAAGTCCTCCATTTCATCGTAATAGATCAATGGCTCGTTCATTGAAAGCACCATTTTGTCGTCATCGGCAAAGCGCCACGCTTTTTCATCGTCGAAAACGTCCAAAGCCGTAAGACCTATCACCTCGGAGGGGTCTTTCTTGTGGACATAGTCCGCGAACGTCTGATTGCAGGCGAGGTATTCGCCTGTTTTTGCGTCCTTTGTGAGATATATTCCGGGGGTATTGTCAAGAAGGGAAGTGATAGTCTGCTGTAATTTCGCTATCTGAGCCGCCTCCTCCAGCAGATGCTTCTGCCTGCTTGCGATGCGCTCGGCTTTTAGCTTCTGCCCCAGCAGGAAAAGGATTATAACAAACAGCACGGTCAGCAGTGTGAGAACGATCAGCCAGTTGTTTTTCAGAAACTGCATGACCGATACATTCTGATCTTTTATCATATAGGAAGCCGGTGCGCTGTCCATTTCGCTTGTTTTGGTGACGATCGCCGTCTTATTCATGATGGAATAAAGTTCCGTAAAGGAGGAAAGGTCGTCTGCTTTCAGATCACGGTTATCCGCGTCAACATAGATATAGTACGCCTCCGTACCCATAGGCAGCGCGGAGAAATACATGAATTCCTCGCGCTCGGGCTTGTATGAAACGTCGCTCAACAGGTCGATCTCGCCGTTTTTGAGCATCTCGAACAGATTGAGCCAGCTGTCCTCGACATACTCGTAATCCCAGCCGGTATAAGCCGCTATCTTCTGATGATATTCATAGTCAACGCCGCAGCGTCTTCCGAACTTGTCGATATGGCAGAAACCGGAATCAAACCAGCCGACGCGCACCGTCTTGTGTTCGGAATCGTCTGCGAACGCCTGTACGGGCAAAATGATTGTTGCA
>JAILFF010000138.1 GCA_024697705.1 Ruminococcus sp. | reverse complement strand
CATGATCTTGCCGACGTTCACGGGGTGGAAAGCGTCAACGTCCTTTTCGGCGCTGATGTTGTTGATTATCACCTTGTCGTCAAGGTGCTTCGGCAGCGGCAGCTGAACGAGTATGCCGTTTACCTTCGGGTCTTTGTTGAGTGTATCAACAAGCTCCAAAAGCTGCTGCTCGGTGGTCTCCTCGGGGAGCGCGTACTCATACGACTTGAAGCCCACCGCCTCGCACGCGAGCTTTTTGTTGCGCACGTACACCTTGGAAGCGGGGTCGTCGCCGACGATGACTACCGCCAAGCCTACCTCAATGCCCTTTTCCTCCTTAAGCTTTGCCGTTTCCGCCGCGATACGCGCCTTTACGCCCGCCGATACCTGTTTTCCGTCGATTATCCTGCCCATGTTCATTCGATCCTTTCGTCAGTTTTCTGTATTATTACTATCGTTTTCTTTAGCTTCCTCGGCACTGTTGACAGTACCGCTGTCAGAAGAGTTATCGCTGCCGTCATCGTCGTCCGCGAGTATCGACTTGTAGCCGTCGTCGGATTTGCCCGCAGTTTTCGGAGGTTCACTTGCGTATCCGCCTAAATTCAGCGCGTATTCGTACTTAAGCGCCTTAAACTCTTCGGTCTTGCCCGAATTCTTCGCTGATTTGATCTTCTCCTTAAGCTCTTTCTTCTTCTCGGCAAGCTCGGCAGCTTTCTTCTTGGCTTCTTCCTTAGCCGCCTTGCCGAATTTCGCGTCGTACTCTTTTTCAAGCTCGATAAAGCTCTCGCCCGATTTCTTAGCCGAAGCTATGCGCTTTTTTATTTCAAGGCGTTCCTTTTCGTCCTTCTCGAATTTATCGAGAGCCGCCATCTGCCGCTTTGAAAGCTCGGTCTGACTAAAGAACGTATAACCGTTTCGCTTTGCCGAGCTGCGGAAAATGATTATCAGCACCAGCGAAGCAAGGAAGCAGGTACCCGCCACAAGCTGCGATACCTTGATATTTGCAATGTAAAGCGAGTCGGTGCGGGTTCCCTCGATGAAAAAACGACCCAGACCATACAGCCCTGCGTACATCAGGATTATTTCACCGTCAAACTTCCTGTGCTTGAAATACAGATGCAGGATAAGGAATCCTGCCGCGCACCAAAGCGACTCGTACAGAAAACAAGGATGAACGGGCGCATAGGAGGACACCTTTCCGCCGAGATCGTCGTAATGCTCACTGATGTAGCGCATCGTCTCGGAACTCATCATGCCCCACGGAAGGTCGGTATTCTCGCCGAAACATTCCTGATTGAAGAAATTGCCCCAGCGCCCTATCGCCTGTCCGATAAAGAAGCACGGCGCGGCGACGTCCACCATCGCGGCAAGCTTAAGCCCGCGCATTGTGGTAACGATGCCGCCGACAAGTATCGCGCCGATGATGCCGCCGTAAATGGCAAGACCTCCGTCGCGGTAGTTAAAGAAATCCGACCACGAAGCCGAAGCGTTAAAGGCGATATAATACGCCCTTGCGCCGAGCAGCGCACCGATAAAACCCGAGATAACGGCGTCGGTAGCGCGGTCGGGGTCGATGCCGACGGGCTTCATCTTTTTAAAGCCGTACATCATCGCAAGCAGGATACCCACTGCGATAAGAAATCCGTACCAATAGATCTTAAAATTTGTTCCGGGGATAGTCAGGAACACACGGCTGACGGGTATCCCTTTCTGAAAAATACTGTCGCCGCTGCCGAAATTCGGGAAAAACACCTTATCGGGCGAATCCTGTATCGTCTCGCGCATTTCGCGGCTGACGTCTTCGGCTAACAGCGTTAATGTCTGTATCATCGGCTTGTCCTTTCTCTTTACCCTAATATCTTAATTGACCACCGAGATTACCATGTTTTCACGGCGGATAAAATCGTCAAGGAACTTTTCCACATCGGCGATCGTCAGTTTTTCCATAAGCCTTTCCTCGGCGAACATATCAAGCCCGAGGAAATAATAACTGAGCATACCATCGGTACAAGCCTCGGGATTGTCGAGCCCTTTTATAAGATCGCCGAACTCGGCACGCTTCATAAGCTCAAATTCCTCCTTGTCAAAGCCTGTCCGACGTATCTCATCGGCGGCTTCAAGGATAAGCTCCGCCACCTTTTCGGGCTGCTCGCTTTCGCCGTCGAAAAGCAGAGAGAAATAGCCCTTGCCCGCGAAGAACTGTCTGCCCAGTCCCCCGCCGATAAGATGCCCGTCGGTAAGGCGCTTGAAGAGCGGCGACATACTTCCTGCCAGCAGTTCAAGTGCGAAATATGCCTGCATCTCTTTTTCAAGCCTTTCCATGCCCGAAAATGCAGGGCATTTAAAGCCGATGGTAAATATCGGCATACCGAGCCCCATCTCGGTCTTGACAAAAGGCTCCGCTATCTCCTTCGGCTCCTCGGGCAGACGTATCTCAAGGTGCTTGTCCTCGCAGGGCTTCAAAAGCTCATCGCATATCTCGATGACCTTGTCGATCTCGAAATTGCCCGCCGCGGTCAGCACCATATTGTTCAGATCGTAAAATGCGTGATAGCACTTGTATAGCAGCTCGGGCGTTATCTGCGCTATCGACTCCTCCGTGCCGCCAATGTCTATGCGCACGGGGTGAGCGCTGTACATCGCCTTTAACAGTTCATGGAAACAGCGGCGGCGCGGGATATCGAGCGTCATGCGTATCTCCTGCGAGATTATGCCCTGCTCCTTCCGCACGTTTTCCTCCGTGAAATACGGATTCTGCACAAAGCTCAGAAGTATCTTAAGCGAATCGTAGAAATTCTCGGTGCAGGTAAAGAGATATGTCGTG
The DNA here is from genome assembly GCA_024697705.1 of Ruminococcus sp. GTDB lineage: Bacteria > Bacillota > Clostridia > Oscillospirales > Ruminococcaceae > YE71. The sequence goes on along the minus strand of JAILFF010000138.1, from coordinate 5,791 downwards.
TTCTCGTAGCCTGTCATGGCATTTCCGTCCGCGCCCGTAGCGGCGTACTGCGCAAAAGCGTCGCAGTCCTCGTTCTCGAAGAGCTTATGCTCCAGATAATGGGCTATGCCGTCGGGAACCGTGACGAAATCCTCGTCGTCGTCCGTTTTGAAGCAATTGTTGATCGAGCCGTAATCGGTGCTGAACATCGCGGAGGTGAATTTATAGCCCTCCATCGGGTACAGCAGCAGATCGAGCCCCGACTTGTGATGAACAACCGTATAGCCGTCGCCCGTGCGCTCGTTGACTATTCTTTCACTTACGGTCTCTCTCATACGTCCTCCTCCTCGTTTTCTGCGGCGCTGTTTTCCGACGCTTCATACACAAACACGGTATCGGGTACCAGCGAGGAAAGCGCTTTAAGCACGCGCTCGCGGTCCACCGCCCTTATCATTTCCTCGGCTTCGGCGGGAGTGAGCATATCTCCCCGCGTGAAGCGGCGGAAGAACCATGCGTTCATATCGGCGCTGAAATCATAAGCCGAGCGCACCGCACTGATGTAGTACCGTCTTGTGTTTTCAAGCTCCTCGTCGGTAAATTCTCCGTTTTTGAGCAGTTCGAGCTGCCATTTTATCTCGTCGATAGCCTTCTGCTCGTTGCCCCTGCCGACGCCGCTGTCCACAACGAGCGTATTTACGTCGCCCGACACGGAGGACTGGCAGTAGTAGCAAAGCGAGAGCTTTTCACGCACATTTACGAACAGCTTTGAAAAAGGTGTGCCGCCGAAAAGCAGAGACGCCATTCTTACCGCGAACTCGTCCTCCTCCGCAAATTTGTACGACATCACTATCTTTGACTGCGACTGCGATTCGGTCTCGGTGACGAACTGCGGCTCTGAGCGCAGCTTTGAATTCGCGGTCAGCCGTTCAAAGTTTTCGCCCTTATAGTCACGATTTTTGGCGAACTCCGTAAAGCGCTCCTTTATGAGCTGTTGGGCTTCCGAATTTGTGCCGCCGCCGCAGAAGCTTATGCTGATGAACGCCGTTTCGAGCAGTTTCCTGTATGCTTCGGCAACACATTCGTTGGTAAGAGCCTCCGCGTCTTCGAGCGTACCGAGAGTATTGAGCTCCATCGGCTCACCCGCGAAGGTCAGCTGTCTTGCCCTTTCGAGGGCGTAGCTGTGGCGGTTGTTCTTCTGCTTTCTTATCATCGTGATAAGGTCGTGCTTTGCGTTCTCGAAGCTTGTCCGGTCGAAAAGCCCGTCCGTAAGGTTGGGCTCGAAAATGCAGTCGAGCAGCAGCCTTGCCATCTCAAGCGTGACCTTTTCGCCGCCGAAGGTGAATCTGTCGGCTATCGTAGAGGCAGAAAAGCCCGTAACCGCGTATTTGCCGACCGAATAATTAAGCGCTCCGAACTGCGCTCCGTAAAGGCGCATTGTTTCCTTCGAGAGCAGCTTTTTCTCGGGAAAACGCGCACAGCTTTCCGAAAGCAGCTTCGACACGCAGCGGTAGCGCTGAGGCATGACCCTTTCAAGCGGAGTAATGAACCTCACGATGACCGCTTCCGTCCTGAATTTATCGTCCTGAGTATTGGTAAAAACCAGCCCGTTCACGGGGCTTTCCTTGCCGAGTTTCAATGCCATAGCTCATAATCTCTCCTTATGATTTATATCATACATCGGATATTATATCACATAATCGTCCGTGTTTCCATAGTTTTCACTAAAATTTCATGTTGCGCGGATATTCGTCAGTCTGCGACGGTGTATTCGAGATCCTCCCAGTGCAGGCGGGTACCCTCGTCGGATTCCTCGGGGATAAGCGCCCTTGCGATCGTTATGTCAACGCCTGATGTATCTCTCAAAACAGCGTAATCTCCGTCTATTCTTATCACAATATAGTCTTTTGGTTCCATGTTTTTCTCCTTGCCGAAATATATTTCTTTTTAATTATTACTGTTATTTTTATGTAGGGGCGAGCATTGCGGCATCAACTTGTTGATGCAAACTTGTTCATGCCCGCGCCCGTGAATTGACCCGCGCAAATTCTGCGGTGTTTGTAATGCCTTCGTAGGGCTGGGGCTTGCTCCCGCCTTGAAGAATGTGCCTTTCCCTCACTTTGCGGGTTGGATACGCATATCTTATATCTTTTATCTTTTATCTTTCATAAACAGCACTCCGCTTGCTCCCGCTGCTGCCTGCAAGCCCCTTATCAGCTCTTCACACAGCCTGACTCTCGGAGCCGTCCGCAGATTGATGAGCTGCCGCCTGTCCGAAAGCCATATCGCCGCAATCACTCCCCTGCCGTCAGAATACGCCGTCAGCTGCTCTCTTATCCTGTCCATAAGCCCGATATCGCGTGAATCAGCCCTCACACACAGCCGCCGCCGCTGACAGCCCTGCATGAATCTGTCAGCCGTTTCCGCATAATCGGCAATGAGCTTCGCGGGCTCGTCGTCCTTGACAGTCACCTTACCTGCGATATGGAGGATACTCCCCTCCTTGATTATCCCCGCCGCCGCTCCGTAAAGCTTCGGGAAAACAATGACCTCGCAGCTGCCCGTCCTGTCCTCAGCCGCGACAAAGCACATCGTATCGCCCTTTTTCGTGCTGATCTGCTTCACCGAGCTTATCATGACGAGTATCTCTGCGGGAGTGCCGTCCGCAAGCTCTGTCTGCTGCTCGGGTTCGCTGTCGTCCTCGTCCCGATGCTCTTCGCCCGAAAGCTCCGCCGCCGTAAGACACCCCACACACTCCGCGAACGCCGCGTATCTGTCGAGCGGGTGCCCCGAAAGATACATTCCCGTGACCTCACGCTCGAATTCCAGCAGCCGGGTGCTTTCAAATTCGGGCATACTTGCCATTCCGACCTCGATGCCGCCGCCGTCGCCCATTCCGCCGAAGAAATCGAGCTGACCTTCCATGCGGCTTTTCGCCCGCTGCTGCGCCTGCGAAAGCACCGCGTCCGATGAAACGAGCATTTCGCGCCTGTTGTTCCCGAACCCGTCGAGAGCGCCGCATTTTATCAGCGCTTCAAGGGTCTTCACCGTCACGCCGAAGCCCGCAGTCCTCACGCAAAAGTCGTAAAACGAGGTAAATCTGCCGTTTTCGGTGCGCTCTTTAACAATACTGCCGATAAGTCCCTCGCCCAAGCCCTTCACCGAGCGCAGCGAAAAACGTATGCCCTCGGGCTCGGCGAAAAAATCGGCGGTGCTCTTGTTGATGTCGAGGGGCAGTATCTTCACGCCCTCGTGGATTACGTCATTAAGATAGTCGGTCAGCTTCCACGGCTTTTCAAACTGGGTCACAGTCAGCAGCGCCGCCATGTAGGTCTTGTAATAGTGGCATTTCAGATAAGCCGTCTGATACGAGATATTCGCGTAGGCGGCGGCATGGGATTTGTTGAAGGCGTAATCGCCGAAAGCCACGATATCGTCGAAAAGGCGGCTCGCTGTCTGTTCGGGAACGCCGTTTGCAAGCGCGCCGCAGACCTCGCCGTCGCCGTGTATGAACGACTGCCGCTCCTTTAATATGTCTTCGGTGTGCTTTTTTGATATCGCCCGCCGCAGCAGATCGGCACGTCCCATCGGATAGCCCGCCACGCGGCGGAATATCTCCATGACCTGCTCCTGATAGACGATACAGCCGTATGTCTCTTCGAGTATGCCCTTCAAGAGCGGGTGCGCATAGGTTATCTGCGAAGGGTCGGCTCTGCCCGCGATATAGTTCGGTATCGAGCTCATCGGACCCGGTCGGTAGAGCGCCAGCATCGCGATAAGGTCGTTGATGCAGTCGGGGCAGAGCTGCATCAGCTTCGCCGTCATGCCCGCGCTTTCAAGCTGAAAAACGCCCTGCGTCTTGCCCTGCGAAAGAAGCTTGAAGACTTCTTTATCATCGAGCGGGATATTTTTAAGCGAGAAATCGGGCTCGGTGCGCCGAATATCTTTCACACAAAAATCAATGGTCGTAAGATTTCCGAGCGCCAAAAAGTCCATTTTCAACAGCCCGAGCCGTTCAAGCACGCCCATCGTGAACTGCGTGGAGACCTGTCCGTCGCGGACGAAAAGCGGCACGTATTCGTCAACGGGTTCTTTGGTGATGACGACCCCCGCCGCGTGAGTGCTGATATTGCGGGGCATATTCTCGATACGCATAGCCGTTTCGATAAGCGCGTGTATCTGCGGGTCGCCGTTGTAGAGCTTTTTCAGCTCGTCGGAGCTGCCGAGCGCTTCGGCGAGGGAGCTTTTCTGCGGAACGGCTTTTGCGGCGATGTCGCCCGTCTTGTAAGGCAGACCCATCGCGCGGGCGCAGTCGCGGAGCGCGGATTTCGCCCCGAGCGTGCCGAAGGTGATTATCTGCGAAACGTGGTCGGCGCCGTAGCGGGAAATAACATAATCTATCACGCGCTGACGTTTCAGCGTACAAAAGTCAATATCGAAATCGGGCATGGTGGTTCGGGCAGGATTCAAAAAACGCTCGAAGATAAGCCCGTATTTCAGCGGGTCGATGTCGGTAATGCCGATACAGTAGGCGACGATGCTCCCCGCGCCCGAACCTCTGCCGCAGCCCACGGGGATATCATGTGTTTTGGCGTAATGGACGAAATCCCACACGATCAGGAAATAGTCCACATAGCCCATTTTTTCAATGACCGAAAGCTCGTAATCGGCGCGTTTTTCCGCATCGGCTGAATTATTACTGCCGTAGCGTTCACTCAGTCCTGTGAACGTCATCTTGCGGAGATATTCGTAATGGTCGGTGCCTTCGGGCAGCGCGAAAAACGGCAGCTTTGTCTCTCCGAAGATAAAGCCGAAATCGCACTTTTCCGCGATCTTCACGGTATTTTCAAGAGCCTGCGGACAGTCGCGGAAAAGCTCCGCCATTTCGTCGCCCGAGCGCAGATAATAGTCGTCCGAGGTAAGCACTACCTTAGCTTCGTCAAGCGTACTGCCCGTGTTTATGCACATCAGAACGCGCTGCGCATGGCTGTCCTCGCGGCGGATATAGTGAACGTCGTTGGTGGCGCAGAGCGGTATACCCGTTTCGTCCGAAAGCCGCATGATAAGCCGCGAGACCGACATCTGCTCGGGGTCGTCGTGGCGCATAATTTCGAGGTAAAAGTCCTCGCCGTAGATATTTTTGAGCTTCATGGCAGCTGCCTTAGCGCCCGAAAAATCCCGCACGGCAAGCCTTGACGAGACCTCGCCCGCGATACAGCCGGACAAGCAGACAAGCCCGCCGCTGTGCGCTTCAAGCTGTTCCATATCCACGCGGGGCTTGTAATAGTAGCCCTCCGAATAGCTCAGCGAAACGAGCTTTGAGAGATTTCTCCAGCCCTCAGAATTCTTGCAGAGAAGCGTAAGATGATACGGCGAGCTGCTGTTCCTGTCGGTATGTGAACCGTCCGCAACGTACACCTCGCAGCCTATTATTGGTTTTATCCCCGCCTTCACGCAGGCGTCGTAAAATATCACCGCCGCAAAGAGGTTGCCGTGGTCGGTGACAGCAACAGCTTTCTGTCCGAGTGCGGCGGCGGCGGCGGGCAGTTCCTTGATGCGGCAGGCGCCGTCAAGGAGAGAATATTCGCTGTGAACGTGAAGATGTACGAAATCGGTCATACGGCACCTCTTTAAACAAAAATCTGCAAGCTGTCCGCTCCCGCTTGCGGTCTGCTCTTATAGCAATCCAAGAAAATATCTGCATAAAGATTTCGAGAGAAAAATTCACAGTACAAGGAAAACGACCGCAGGAGGTGGTCTGAACGAAGTTCAGACAGTCGCCCTTCAAGGGAGTTTGACGCAGTAATGTGAATTT
>JAILFF010000137.1 GCA_024697705.1 Ruminococcus sp. | reverse complement strand
GATGTGGGTATTTCTATTGAAAGCTACAATTTCAATATAGGCTATACTCACGCCGATTATGAGGTAAAGACCCGCGTCGAAGCGCTCGTTATACTTCGGCAGGCGGTGAGCTTCTTTATAAAGGTAAGGGAGCAGCTTGGCGGCGAGTTGGCGGCTGAGTTCGGCGATAATCCGAAATGGTTCAGGGAATGATTATTCATATAGGAGAAGTAAGGGGAGAAGAAATTTGGAAAGCAATAAAAAACGGCGCGTAGTGGTGAAGCTCGGTTCGTCCACGCTGACGCACAAGACGGGCAGGCTGAACATCAGGCGCTTTGAAAAGCTCGTGAAGATACTTGCCGACATTCATAACGCGGGCTGGGAGATAGTCCTCGTGTCGAGCGGCGCGGTGGCTCTCGGAATGGCGAAGCTCGGTCTTCCCGAGCGCCCGAAGGACACTCCGTCGAAGCAGGCGTGCGCGGCGGTGGGTCAGTGCGAGCTGATGTATATGTACGACAAGCAGTTTTCGGGGTATTCGATCACGGTGGCGCAGCTGCTTTTGACGAAGTATGTCCTTCTGGAGGACAGGCGAAAGAACGTCGAGAATGCCTTGGAGCGCGTTTTGCAGCAGGGAGTTATCCCCGTTGTCAACGAGAACGACACGGTGGCTATCGACGAGCTGGAGCTTGAAGTGGGCGAGAACGACTCGCTTGCGGCGACGGTGGCATCTATCGCTAAGGCTGATCTGCTTATAATAATGTCCGATATAGACGGTCTGTATGACAAGGATCCTCACGCAAATCATGACGCGAAGCTTATCCACGAGGTGACGGAGATCACCGACGAGATCAGGCAGCTTGCGGGCGGCGCGGGCTCGAAGCTCGGCACGGGCGGCATGATAACGAAGATCAACGCGGCGGAGATAGCTATGTCGAGCGGCGTTGATATGGTGATCGTCAACGGCAGAGAGCCCGAGAATCTGTATAAGATCTATGACGGTATTCCCGTCGGCACGAGGTTCATCGCGAAGTCGTGACGTAAATTGAAACAAAAAAGGCTCTTCCGGCAGTTTATCCGGGAGAGCCTTTTCTTATTAAATTGTATGTTTTATTGTTTTCTGCCGCTTGCGGCGGTTATCAGCCTGCAAAGCTCCTCGGCGTTCTTCAGGCGTGAGGACGCACGGGAGATCGTTCGGCTGACGGTGGAAACATTTACTCCGCAGCGTTTCGCAATGTCACGCATCGAAAGTCGCTCGCGGAAATACATCGTGAGATAAAGCTGCTGCGTGTCGGTAAGACCTGCGCTCAGAATCCCGCGCAGGATATCGGAACGAGCGCTTTCGGACACGCTTGCCGAACCCTGCGGTCTCACGATACGCCGCGTCCTCTGCGCGACAGGCTTGGGCTTTCGGGCTTGGGCGCGGCAAGCCTTCTGAGGTGCTGCGCCGTCGCACGAAGCTCCTTAACTTCGCCGTGAAGCGCTATTATCCTTTCCTCCAGTCTGCGCAGCTCGTCGGGCGGCAGCATGGCTTTCCTGCGGCGTTCCATAAGGTCAAGACGGCGGTTTTCAAGCACGTCGGCGGTGCGGGTGTAGTCCTCGCTGAGAAGGTCGAGCTGTTCGCTTTCAAAAGGTCTGTTTTCTGCTGTACGATTCATTTTTTCTTCCTTTCGTTAAAAAACTGTTCTGATTACGTACAACGGACAACGGGGAATGTTCGTCCTACACTTATAATTATACTCGAAATTGCCAAAATGTCAACATAAGAATGCAAATTTTGTATATGAGCACAAATTGTCAACATGATATTTGTGCTGATTTAACAGATGCGTAAACGGTGTCCGATTAATTACGCTATTTTGAAGAGAGGTCTTCCGAATCGTCCCGCTTGGAGGTTTTTTGTGTAAACTGAGGGAAAATTAACGGACACTTTGTGCAATATTGACGTTGATTTTCTGAAAAGAGTGTGGTATAATATTATTACAATTTGATTACAGCGTGAATTTATGGACTGAGATACAAAAAAAGCTTGCGGATATGCAAGATAAGCCGCAAGAGTCCAAAAAATACACGCGGGTCATCAATACGCCGAGACTTGTGCGGCGTAATCATTTGTAACCAAACTGTAAGCTTTGCGGAGCTCAGACGCATGAAAGTTTGTCACATCGGCAACAAAGGTTACAAATTGGTAAAGAATAATCCCCATTGAAAGGTGATTAATATGGAGAGGAAAAAACTGGACAGACTGTCGGAGCTGACTGCTATCGCCCGTATAAGAGAACTGACCGACGAAGAAAAAAGCGAACGCGAGGAACTCAGGAACGAGTACCGCGCCGCCGTCGTCGGTTCGCTTATGGGCAGCCTTGAGCATACGACGATCGTTAATCCCGACGGCACACGCGAAAAAGTCAGCGACCGCCGTAAGGATAAGTCCGATAAATAAACGAGTGGGAGGGGTCTGAATTGGCAGGCGTATCAAGACAGAAACAGAAGCTGCTCCGAATGGAACAGTTATTCAGTGCGAAGACCGATGAGCAGCACGCGATAACGGGCGGCGATCTCATCAGGATCCTCGAAGAAATGGGTATCAAGGCGGAGCGTAAGACTATTTACGACGATATAGCGACGCTGTGCGACGCAGGGCTGGATATCAGGACGACGAAAAGCGGTCATTCAAACGCTTATTTCATGGGGAGTCGTCTGTTTGACGACGACGAGCTTCGCATACTGGTGGACGCGGTCTCGGCGAGCCGCTTCCTTACAATAAAGAAGTCGGGCGAGCTTATCCGCAAGCTCCAGACGCTCACCAGCGAGCACCGTTCGCAGGCGCTCAGGAGGGCGGTGCATATCGAGAACCGCACCAAGTCCTCGAACGATCAGACCTACAATATAATAGATACGGCGCAGGAGGCGATGTTCCTCGACAGGCAGATCGACGTGGTCGTTCAGGAACCCGGCTCCGACAGAAAACGTCAGGGCAGACACATCGCCGTATCGCCCTATCATGTGGTTTACGAAAACGAGAGATACTATATAATAGGGAAGTCACGCGAGGGCATCATCAAGCTGAAAACAGACCGCATCGCCGAGTGCTCCATGCTTCGTGAAAAGCGCGAAACGCTGACGGAGGACGAGGAGACGGAAGCGAGGCGTCAGAAGCTGCCGTCGTATTCGACAGGCGGTGAAGAAAAGCTGCGTATCCGCTTTGAGGCGGCGGTGCTTGAGGATATCTGCGACAGATTCGGCGACAAGGCAGCGATCAGATCGGACGAGGGCGGCTGCTTCATGGTAGAAGCGGAGGTAAGGCTCTCGAACGAGTTCTGGGGCTGGCTGTTCAGCCTGGGCAGCAGGGCAAAAATAGTGTCCCCGCTGTACGCCGCGGAGCTTGCAAGAGAACGCGCCGAAAGGATAGCCGACGGCTACCGCAGATGACTTCGGAAGACAAAAAATGTTTAGTGGCATTGATGAAATGTGTATAAAAACGGACGGCTGTTTTTTGTCATTATGCCAATTGAATATATGATAGTTTTGTGATATAATATTAATAGAGCAATGATCAATGGGGCAGCAGGTGCCCGTGTCAGCATTGTGAAAAAACGTTGCTCAGAGTACGCAAAGATGACAAGTTCCGAGCCTGAGTCCGTTAAATGGGACAAAAGGTAGTGAGAATTTGTGCATATTGGTGCGTTGTGAATAAAATTAAACCCTAAGCTTTGTCTAATATGTCTATTGAAATTATGATAGACTTGTGATATAATATTATCATGATTACCGACGGGTATATTATACATATACTTTTGGGTTGATTATTACAATAAATTGAAAATGGAGGAATTAAACATGAAGGCTTCTAAAATTTTAGCCGGGCTTTCTGCTGTATCTTTGGCAGCGTCCATGCTTTCCATGGTAGCTGCTTCGGCTGATGATGAAAAGCTTACTGCTACTGGCTTCACTGATGATGAAGTTGTTACTGATACTGAAAAAGTAGCCGACGCAGATCTTCCTTTTGGCGGACAGCATAACTGGGCTGCTAAGTGGGGCAATAAGAAATGGTACAATCCTTTTATACCTACCACTACCAACACTAAATTCGGCGGCTGGCCGGGTTGGGGCGTAGCTGAGTTCCCTGATTCTTGGGAGTTGGCTGTAGGTCTTAAGACTACCAAGGATATCGTTTGGGAAACCTACGGTGAAAATGACGTTGATCCTGCTGTTCCCGGATACCTTGTATATGAGTTTGAGAACGGCAATAAGTGGCTCGTTCCTGCTTCTGTTGATAAGAACGGCGCTATTGACATCGAAGAAGTATACATTCCTTACACCAACGTAAGCAGAATCTACTTCCTCTATGAAGTAAGCGAGAATCCTTACTTCCAGGTTGCTCTTGACAAGTTCATTGTTAACGGCAAGGAAGTTCAGCTCAACAAGGATAACTGGAAGGACGAGGTTAAGTATGTTGGCAATACTTCCACCGGCGAAAAGTTCCTGATGGACGTTACCAACAACGGTCCTACGGAAGTTGATAACGGTCTGTCTTACTACCTCGTAGAAGGCTACGATGCAGACGGCAATATCGTTTACGGCAATTACGGTGAGCCTATCAGCATAGAGAATTATCCTATGTATTATCAGGCTACTATCTTTGACAAGACCAATACCGCTCAGTCCGTAATCAATCATGGCCTTATCCTTTGGAATGCAAAGGTAAAGGTAGAAGCTACTGCAAGCAATATTGGCTTCATTGACAGCGTTCACGGCAAGGTTGGCGCTGATGCTTATAATGGAACCGGCGATAATGATGGCGATCCTCATACGCATGTAGATCCCGACGAGGCAGGCGGCAATGGCGTTCAGACTCAGAACATCGACGAATATCCGGTAAATCCGAAGTTCGCTCCCGGTGACAGATGCTCTGCTGACCTCTATGATGCTCTCGTTGAAGTATACAACAGCGATCCCGAGCACAAGGCTGACGCTGAGATCTCCTTCAAGACCGTTTCCGACAAGGGCGGCGTTCTCGTTGCTAACTTCCTCAACGTTTGGGAGAAGGACGAAGTACGTCAGGCTGACGGCTCCATGAAGCAGAAGTACTGGCTGAAGGACTTCGTAGACGGCTATGCTGTATACGTTAAGAAGGACGGCAATATTCCCGTAGGTCTCAAGAAGGAAACCATCAAGGTTTACAAGTACGTTGTAGAAGACGGTCAGAGCAAGCCTGTTCCGATCTATGGCGATGGTAAGACCGAGGGCGAAAAGGTATTAAAGGGCTACGAGACTGAGGATCTGGAGATCACTCACGACGGTAAGACCTTCTACTATCCTGTAAATAAGGAAAACGATCCTACACAGGGTAAGTGGATCGGATTCGACCTTGAAAAGGTTGAGCATTGGGTATTTGATACCGATGACGATAGAAATGGCAAGCCTATTGCTAAGGATGGTTCGCTGCTTCTTCCTACCGGTGAAGTAGAAGAATATATTGAAGGCAAGGCTACCGGCGTTACCTACAAGATTTATCCTTCTGAGGACGACAAGTATCTGCCCGAGGATAAGACTGAAGAAGCTTATTGCTGGCATCCTTACTTTGTAACCGAGAACGGTCTTGTTGACGTTGTTACCAAGAACTATCTTGGCAACTATAAGACCAATGTTCCCAATTACAATAGTCTTACAAGTGATGAGATTAAGTATCTCAAGGACAATAACGGTATGTACTACAATGATAACATTCATCATGCCGCTTATGGTCACTTCATCGTATTCGGTGACAACACCGAGAGAGAGTACAGCTATCGCATCAATGCTGATGCTGTTAAGGCTATCCTTGACACCGTTCAGAGATCCATTGTTGAGAGAGAGTACTACATTTACCGTCACGGCGCTGAGGATATCTACGCTTGGCAGGTAGGTACTGACAGCGTTCAGTTTGGTCCTAACAACGAGCTCGTAGTTACCGGCGATCATCCCGATGGATTCACTAAGGATTATGAGTCTCAGCATTGGCTCGATTCTCAGATCGCTACTGATCCGGACGGCGCTAACAAGGACGACAGATATCCGCATGCTCGCGCTACTCATGGTGCTGTATGGCTCCAGTGCTGCGAGGGTACTTACCTCCGTGATGTACACGTTAAGACTTACACCACGCTTCTTAAGGAAAATGAGGTTCCTGTATCCCTGTATGGTAAGGAGAACTACGCTTCTCTATATCCTACCAAGCCTGCTGAGTCTGCTGCTTCCTCTGCTTCTGCTGCTGCTCCTGCTCCTGCTGCTGCTGATGCTGCTGCTGATGGCAACGCTGATAG
>JAILFF010000106.1 GCA_024697705.1 Ruminococcus sp. | reverse complement strand
CTGACACCTCCGAAGGCGCTCAGGGCGAAATGTTCTATGTTGACGGCGGCGTTGCTCTTCAGGTAGACAAGGGCGGCAAGGACGAATGGAACGCGCAGGTTTTCTACGACAATATCACGCTTGAACAGGGCGCCAAATATCAGATCTCCTTCGATTATGTCGCCGACAAATCCGAGAAAACGACCTTCTGCGTAATGCAGGGTCACGACGACTACAAGCCCTATTACAGCGACAGCCTGAACTTCACAACGAGCGTTCAGCACTACACCGCGAGCTTTGAAATGACCTCCAAGACCGATAATATGAGCCGCGTAGGCTTCAATCTCGGCGGCGGCGGTGTAAACGTACCCTACAAGGCGACTATCACAAACCTTAAGCTCGTTAAGCTGAGCGGCGGCTCGCAGACCGCCACTACGACCAATCCGACAACTCCTTCGACAACAACGGGCGAGAATATGGCAGCTGACGCTTCCAAGTTCTCGGGCTGGGCTTTTGAGGACAGCGGCGCTGCGGCGACGTTCAAGAATCTGACAAACGGCATACAGATCGCCGTAAGCAATTCGGGTTCCGAGGTTTGGCACGTTCAGGGAATGTATCCCGACATCAAGCTTGAAAAGGGCGCTACCTATGAGATCTCCTTCGATTATCAGGGCGACAAAGCGGTAGAATTAGGATACAAGTTTCAGCAGAACTATGAGCCCTACGACCAGTATTTCGCTGCTCCGATCAAGTTCACCACTCAAAAGCAGCACTATTCGACCAAGTTCGCTATGACCGAAGACACCGACACCGATGTAGCCTGCGTATTCACCTGCGGCGATGCGGGCAGCGGCTTCACGGTAACGATCACCGATCTTTCTATCAAAAAAATCTCCTGACACGACTATCGTGTTCACTCTCTTTCTAAAAAATCTCCCCGCGAAAGCGGGGAGGAAGATCAAAAGAAGTTTTACTTCTTGATTGAAAAGGCTGCGTTATTACGCAGCCTTTTCCTTTTGTCTGTTTTTTGCGTTCAAGCACTGCCGAGACTCTGTGACCACTCGAACTGTCTGTATTTTTTTGACTATCTTTCGGACCGGTTTCAATGATCCTGAGCTTGTTTTTCCCCCAGCAGTATTTTCTTTACGGCGGTATAATTCTTTTCGGGTATAGGAAGCACTGCGCCGTCCGACATAGTGACCTTGAAACGGCAGACGGAGACCACATCGAGCGGATTGACGATATAGCCGGAATGTATACGAACAAGAAAGCCCTCCGTCTGCTTTTCGAGCTCTTTCATTGCAGTCCTTGTTTTTAAAGCTTTGTCCCGCGTATAAATAAGGCAGCATTGATCCGCTGTTGTTTCTATCCGAATTACGGAGCTGACGGCAACGGCATAAAACGCATTGTTCGTTCCGCGGAAGCTTATGCGCGTCTCCCGAACAGCATCTTTTGCTTTTCCGTAAACTTCATTGTAATGAAGCGGATAGATAAAATCCGCGCTGTGCTGTTCTACGGGATTGGAGATATGGGTCATGAATATTTTGGGAACACGCTTCCTAAGTTTATTCTCATCGGTATAGACCGTATCCGCCCAGCTGAAATGAATACGCTGAAACAGCGAAATATCTTCTCCGTTCGGATAATGCGTTGTCACAACAAACATCATCATGACCTCACAGGACGAAGGCGATGTCCGGAGATACTCCGCTTTAAGATTGCCGAGTGTAAAGGTCAGAGGATTTTCTTCCTTGCTCCACGCTTCACGGATATGCTCCAATCCGGCAATATACTGACCGATCGCAGGTCCGTGCCAGACCGCGTTTTCCGCCATATTTTTGAAAGCGATATGGGTGCGGTCTCTTCACGGGATACGATGGCAGACGGTCTTAAAAAAGCGGGTATCCCCACGGATGAGGCTACAAAACGTGCAACAGACATCATATATGCAATGTATGATATAGCGGGAAACACAGATTTTGCTCTTGCGAACGGTGAAAAAAAGGAAACCGACTCCTACAACATCTATTCCTCTTCCGAGCTTTCGGAGATGCTCGAAAATCTCAGCATTGACGATCTGATATATATCAGCGGTTATTCGGGCGAAACTCCCGATAAGATAGTCGTGTACGATCCCAAACAGCTTAAAGCATTGGATTCTCTTTTAGATGACGAACACGTTCAGGTATGGAAGGATATTGCCGTAAACAGCGTACTGAATACATATAACGACTGGCTTCCCGATAAATATAATTTTGCTCCGCACACTTCAACAGGCGACAGAATGGCAAAATCTATGATAAAATCGAAGATGGAGAATATTCTGGGAGAGATCTATGCCGAACGCTGTTACAATGAAGATAAGCGCGAAACAATCACGAAAATCTGTGAGGATCTGAAAGCGGAATACTATATATTGATATCTTTCAAGCTCCGGGACCTGCTGATAATCGTGGGCAGCGCCCTTATGATACAGTTTATCGTCAGAAAGCTGACGCTTCTGCTCGCGGGCGTGTTCGGTCGGAAGAATATGCCCGTAGCCGAGCTTGCCGCTACCGAGACAGGGAGCAAAAAGCCCAATTCGGGCAATGCGGTGCTCACCGTTGCGTCTGTATCTGCGGCAGCAGCGATATTTGTAATATTGAGTTCTGTTCTCGGAGCATTCGGAAACCCTATCTACGATTCCGATCTTATTGTCAGCGACGCTTATCTCAAAACCTCGAAATACGAGTACGTGGAGGAAGCGAAAGGCGTTTCGGCTGTGGATTATATCTATACCGGCTCCGATAAGATAAAGTTCGTAAATGATGAAAAAGCGTATCAGATGAACATTTTATCGCTTCCGACAACGGATCAGTATAAAGCGCTGGGTGCTATCCCATCGGAACTCGGCAAGAATGAGATACTGGCAGATACACCCGCAGCAAAAAAACTGAATATCAAAGAAGGAGACAGCTTAGAGATCATTTTCCATTCGGACGGTATCTTCCCCGTTAAGGAACGTCTGACCGTCAGAATGATAACAGCCGAGACGCAGTTCGGCTCTACGGGAACGATAGTATTATCAAACGAGCTTTACAGGACTCTTTTCCCCGACAAGGTTTCCATGATACTTATAAAAGCAGCCGCTCCCGAGGCACTGAAGTCTGTTCTGGAGCCTACATTCACAGGCGGTGAAGAAGTAATGACGATGACGGAATATATCAGCAAAACAAAAGAAAACAACGCAAAGATCATTGCTATAACGGCAGCGATAATTGCGGCGTCCGTCGTACTTACGCTTATAGGTATTTCGGGAAATCAGCTCATAGGCTTTACGGCACGCAAAAAGGAATATGCCATGCTCCATTCCTGCGCCTGCTCATGGTCAAAGATCATACGTCTTATCCTTACGGAAAATGCTCTGCTGTTCGGTATATCCTGTATTGCGGCGGGAATTGTCTGCATACAAGAACAAGCTTGAAGAGATACTTGAGATAACGGGGCTTACAGCAAAAAGGAAGTCCAAGCCGTCGCAGCTTTCCGGCGGTCAGCAGCAGTGAGTATCGATCGCAAGAGCCGTTCTTTCCGAACCCGAGATATTCCTTGCGGACGAGCCGACGGGCAACCTCGACACCAAGTCCACGATCGAGATAATGAACCTTTTCAAGCGAATCAACGAAGAAAAGAATATCACATTTTTACAGGTAACTCATTCCCCCGAGACCGCGGATTACGGCAACCGAGTCATTCGCCTTGACAGCGGTATGATGTTAGGTGCTCTTTTTTTGAAAGCGGTATTGAATACAAAATCGCTTATAGCTCATCAGCCGCTGCTTCGATTGCAGTCTGCTCTTTTATAGCGCCTGACATGAAAAGACCATATCGGCACTTTCTCCGATATGGTCTTTTGGGTAGCTCCTGTTATTGTTTTATCCGACCAGCTTTCCGCTATATTGGGTGCTCTTTGATCCGCTGCAATGTCCGTTAAATGGTTGATGTCACAAAAACTCCTGTGGCTCTGCCGGCTTAACGGGGCGAGATTTTTTCGATATAAGAACCTGTCTTCACAAGGCTCTGTACGTGTCTTTCCAACGATATTTAGCCGCGTTCTGCGTTGAAAAACCTCGCAGTGCGACAGCACAACTGCGGTTTTTCGCCTTGAAATCGACTAAATCTCGCTGAAAATCCACGCACATTTCTTGTGAAGACAGGTTCTAAAGTCTGTACAATGTCATAGG